>JAOAAK010000028.1 GCA_026418905.1 Bacteroidales bacterium
AGATGTGTATAAGAGACAGCCGTAGGAGTCTGGTCCGTGTCTCAGTACCAGTGTGGGGGATCATCCTCTCAGACCCCCTACCCATCGTAGCCTTGGTAGGCCATTACCCTACCAACTAGCTAATGGGACGCATGCCCATCCCTAACCGCCGGAACTTTGGTTGGCAAAGGATGCCCTCTGCCAACGTTATGGGGGATTACCTCCGATTTCTCGAAGCTATCCCCCGATTAGGGGTAGGTTACATACGCGTTACTCACCCGTGCGCCGGTCGTTCGAAGTATTGCTACTTCGAACGTCCCTCGACTTGCATGTGTTAAGCCTGCCGCTAGCGTTCATCCTGAGCCAGGATCAAACTCTCCATTGTAAGTTTGATCTTTTACTCCGGATTCTCTTCTAGGATGTTTTCCACCCTAGGAATACGCTCACCTCTCTCTACATCACAATAAGTCAAAGAACTATCTTTTTCTTTTTTAATTTTTGGACTGCAAAGTTAAATCCTTTTTTTAAATTGACAAAATTTTTCTTAAATTTTTTTTCACTTTTTCGTTCCCTTGATTTTGGGATGGCAAAGATATAACATTTTTTTATAACCAAACAATTTTTTGAAAAAATTTTTTTCTTTCAAAAAACCTTGATTTTTAATAATTTTTACGAGCAAATTTCTGATTTACTAACAATATACCAAAATACATACGCATCTCATGGTTGTTTTTACTTCAACTTCTCAATTAAAGTAAGCCTCATGACAAATTAAAGATTAAATTATAATCTTGTTCTTAATCAAATGTTGATATAATAAATGTGTGGGCAATCCCATAACCGTATAAAACGACCCCTCTATACGCCTAAGCTTAGAAAGGCCTATCCAATCCTGAGCACCATAAGAGCCAGCTTTATCAAAAGGCTTAAAAGTATTCACATAATAAGTCATTTCTTGATCATTAAGTAAATCAAAAGTTACCAAAGCTCTGTCAACAAAAACATCAAAATAATCCATATTTCGAAGACAGACAGCAGTATATACTTCGTGCTTTTTGCCAGACAATTTTCCCAGCATCTTCAATGCTTCTTGTTCGGAAGCGGGTTTGCCTAAAATTTCTCCGTCTATCGATACAATAGTATCGGCAGTTAAAAACCACCTATCTTCCCCCAACCACGTTCTCGGTATTGCTTTTGCTTTATTTAGTGCAATAGCTTTGGCTACCTCGGAAAACTCAGACAAGCATGTCACAATCTGCTCATCAACTTCAATATGTCGTATCGAAAAACGCAAACCCATTTTTTCGAGTAATTCCTTCCTTCGAGGACTTTTTGATACGAGTATCATTTCACATTTTTGAACCATAAGTCACTCTTAGTTTGCATTACCAACTCAATG
Organism: Bacteroidales bacterium; assembly: GCA_026418905.1. Taxonomy (NCBI): domain Bacteria; kingdom Pseudomonadati; phylum Bacteroidota; class Bacteroidia; order Bacteroidales; species Bacteroidales bacterium. Next base: position 1,379 of record JAOAAK010000028.1, read on the forward strand.
AAAAAACTTGCAAAGACAATATCCCAGATAACATGTACACTTTAAGCCAAAAAGACATTTTAATAAAATCATCCTTTTGTTGTAATTTCCACATCCAGATAAGTAAATATAACCAAAAAGGTATAAGTAGTAACGAGAAGTAATAAAAAAGATATTTTGACTTAAATGAAAAGCTTATCCAAGCAAAAAAAACTAAAAAAAGTAAAAATACCAACCCCAGTATAAAAATCAATCGAGTCGTTTTTCGTTGGCCAAGATATATGGCAAAATTGTTGCAATTGAAAGCTTTGTCCCCTTCCATATCTATCACATCCTTCACTATTTCACGAATGAAAGTTACCCAAAACGACAACACTCCATACAACAACGAAATATACAGTAGCGGTTTAAAGGTAAATGTTGGAATATCTTTAACCGTCGGGAAAAGCGTCATATAATGTAAGAAAACAAGAAATACATTTAAGAAAGCAAGTAACGCTATCATGAAGTTACCCCAAAAAATCTCTCGTTTGAACTTAGTGGAATAAAACCACATCAACGCACTTACAAACAAGGGTAATATAAACAAATATTTATCTTTAAGCACTATAGCTTGAACAAATGATGAAGTCAATCCAAGGCCCATACATAGAACAAAAACCCTCCATCCTGTCTTTATTGAGAACGTATTTCCTAAAACTTTTTTATGTGGCCGATTAATTTCGTCCATTCCCACATCATAATAATCATTAATAGCATAACCTCCGGCCATAACGAATAAATAATTCAGTACGAGCCACATAAATGTCCATTCATTGAATGGTTTTACGACCTTTTCAAGAGAAAGTAAAAAATCTACTACCCAGATACGGGTAAAATAAAAAACCAAAGCTGCCATGAGAAGATTTTCCCATCTAATAAGGCGAGCAAAACCGCCCAATTTACCAACAAAATGCGTCTTCATCAAACCAATCTCCTTTTACTTTAAGGACTTGTTCAATAACATCCCTCACGCATCCTTCACCTCCCATATGCGGGGAAATATAGTCGGATATGGATTTAATTTCGTGAGCTGCATCCTTCGGACATGCCCTTACCCCTGCTAAAAGCATGGCATGATAATCCGGAATATCATCCCCCATATATAAAAGATTTTCAGAATGAAGGTTTTGTTCTTTCATAAAGTTGCGCAAAAAAGCCTCTTTGTTCTCAATACCAGTATAAACATGAGGAATCTTGAAAAAAGCACATCTGAGTCGAATGTTTTCATCATTGCTTCCCGAAATTACAACTACCTGATATCCTTTTTTTATAGCTAACTGAATAGCATAACCATCCTTTACATTACCTTGACGTATGATGAGACCATTGGTAGCGAGATAAATATTACCGTTGGTCATAACTCCATCGAAATCAAATATAAATGTTGAAATATTTCTTAGCTTACTTCGGTAATTCCGGGTAGCCATATTTTTTCAAGATTCGATTGGTCAAAAATACATAAATTTCAAAGAGCTCAGGCTGGGTTTTGAGCAAGTCAAGGTGCATTTGAATCACATGACGATCGTTGCGAGCAGCTGGCCCTGTCTGTAACAAAAACGGTTCATAGTCTTTGATTCGCTCGACAGTCTGAATCATTAAAGGAATTAAGGCTTCTTGAATTAAATCTGAGGGATAATCACTGAGCCACTCCCAAGCTAAAGAAATTAAGTAATTGACAAAATTTGATGTCAATATGCCAGCTATGTGCAGTCGCCTTCGAAAAATTGCATCTCCCACACAAGCATGTCCTGTTAACATTAAAGCAAACTTCATAAGAGAGACTTCAATTTCCTTGTGATCGCTTTCAATTACAAAAAGGAAATCTTTTCTATGAAGTGGTACTTCTTTGCGAAATGTTTGAAAAGGATACATCACCCCTCGCCATCTAAATTTTTTTAGTATATCTAAATGCATGGTTCCTGAAGTATGAGTCATTATCCCTTTTAGCTCAGCAGGAATGTAAGAAATAACTTCTTCATAAGCATCATCCTTGATGGTTAATAACCATAGGGTGTTTTCTGAATCTAGCCTCATTACATTGTCGAGGCAATCTTTCAATTGGCGAGCAACTAATTTGTGAACGGAAACACCTTTCTCTCTCAATAAGTCAAAGAGGTGAGTTCCCACATGACCTTGTCCTATGACCCCTACTTTCCGTATGACTCTTTGTTCCATGGTACATTTTCCAGTTTATCATCAAACCGTATGTTTAAAATTTGCCAATTTTTTTCAGGCTTGTAAAAAACAAACGTATAATATAACGGTTGTCGTTTGTGTTTCACTAGATATGTAACTGATACCAGACTTGGAGCATATTCATGAACAATCATTTTCTCATAACCATAAAAATCACCAATCAAAGCAGTTACAGTACCAAGTCGCATCTTAATGTTCTTTACCTGTTCTGATTGCACATCCATGTAAGGGTTGGTCGAAAAAACGTAGTCAAGAGCTTTTTCTGGAGCTTCTTTGGAATAAATCTGAAAAAAACGATCTACAATCTCTTCGTAAGAGGATTGACCCATTAGAACCAGTACAACTAAAAAAAATAATACTCCTATCTTTTTCATATGACATGATAATTTTCATTGAAATTTCCACCGATCGTGTGACCAAAAATAGTGTGTCGGTTGTAAACTTATGTCCTCTTCGAGCATTCTGACATATGTCCTAGTTAATCCATGAGTAACATCGATAGTGCTACTTTTACTAAGCTCGATAAATTCATAATAATATTTCGTTTCTTTTCGTAGAATTCGGACATAAAACAATGGGAGGTGAAATTTCTTGGCAATATTTTCAGGACCATGTGCAAAAGCAGTTTTTTTTTGAAAAAAATCTACCCAAATGGCCCTAGAAAATTCCGATCGAGTAGGTCTTTGGTCTGCAAGAAATACCATTAAAGAGGGTTCTTTCAAAGCTTTTATTATCATTTCTTTGACTTCCTTCAAAGAATAAAGCTTCATTCCATGAGACTCGCGTTGATGATGTACAAAATTATCGAAATAAGGATTTTTAAAAGGTTTGTAAACCGCATACACCTTGCATTGAAAAAAAGATGGTAAAAAGGACGACAACCATTCCCAGTTGTTGAAATGAGATAACAACAATATAGCGCTCTGACCATTGGCAAGTACCTCTCGAACTTTGCTGTCCCCCTTCCATATTATGTGGTGAGAAATTTGTTCGAAGGACATACTGTAACCTTTTACAGATTCCAATAATATCAACGAAAAGCGATAATAGTAATCCCAGCTGAATCTAAGAAAACTTATCTTAATCTTTTCATTTTTGACTATTTGTTTCCAATTCTTTCTTAAAACTTTCCGTCGGTAACAGGACAAAAACATCAAAACTCCCAACGTCCTTGCCCAAAGTCTTAACATCCATACGGGATTAAATCGAATTAGCAAATATAGAATCTTAAATCCAGCAAATTCTATTTTGTATTTTATCAAATCTGATTCATTTACACAAAGATACATTATTTACTAGTTGCCAAATTGAAATGCTAATACTTTTATAAGTTCATCAACTTTTTTTCATATGCGTCCCTGTTAGCTTAAAAATGTTCAGCTGTTTTGTTGCAATGGTGGATCGTTGTGAATAAAATTTTTTCGTTTTCGTCTGTGAGATGCATAAATTTTTTATAAGCTTACAAACGAATCATTTGGTCTTAGATAATTTAAGGTATATGAATTTTAAATCATGAGAAAGACGAAAAACGAGACAAATACAAAAGGTAAGCTTTTTCCATATTCAATGACCAAATTCCTTTCTAACAAAAATAATTTAATGGAAAACTTTAACTTTTTTTTTTACTTTTGTCTTTAAGAATAGATTTTAAAACAAAATGGATATGAAAAAACAATTATTTATTTTAATGGCGACATGGTCGCTGTTTGTTTTTACTCAACATGTGGTACTTATTGATCCACAGGGTGATGGGGGGTTTGAGTTGGGAAACAATTTTCCCAGTAACGGATGGACTGTGGTGAATGGTAGCCAAACTAATTATTGGATCATTGGTACCAATGCTGGAAGTCCTTATGGCTCAGCAGCTTTTATCACTAACAATGGAAGCGATAATGCTTATAATACCAGTGCAACCTCAGTTGTCCACTTTTACCGTGATATCACATTTCCAGCAGGTTTTACAGACATTCAACTTACGTTTTGGATCAGAGGTTATGGAGAGTCTACTTTTGACCGATTAAGAGTCTATTTAGTTGACCCATCAACAACACCAGTTGCAGGAACAGAGCTTACTACAGGTCAAATTGGTCTTCCTAATTATAACCTCCAACCCGCATGGATCAAGGTGGGTATACCCATTCCATCAACTTTTGCTGGAACAACTAGGCGCCTAGTTTTTAGCTGGCGCAACGATAACAGTTTGGGAACTCAACCTCCCATAGCTATCGATAACATATCATTAATTGCGCAAATTCCTATTTCTTTCAATGGCTCATATACAATTGATCGAAATTTACCGGCTGGTGGGGGTAATTTTTCTTCGATCATCGATGCTATTCTTAGCTTAAATGCTGGTACCATCACTGGAAACAGCTCTTTTTACATACAAGATGGACAAACATTTACCGAAATTCTACCACCCATCACCAATTCTCATCCAACATTCAGTGTAACATTCACTTCTTCTTCTACCCTACCTGCAAAAATTCTCTCGGGTGGTTTTTCAGGAACTACCGATGCCATTATCAGTCTTGTTGGTGCTGACAATATTACAATTTCAAATCTTGAATTAGGTTACCTTACACTTTCAGAAAGCTCTATCGAATATGGCATAGGTATAACCAATGCCTCTGCAACAAACGGAGCACAAAAAAACACTTTTTCCAATCTCAAAATAACTCTTAACAGAAGCAACACTAGTTCTCGTGGAGTTTATCAAAATGTTGCTGTTACGCCGACATCAGCAGCTGGTGCCAACTCCAACAACATTTATTCTCAAATCAGCATTCAAAACAGTTACCATGGAATTCAATGCACAGGAAACTCTACATATCCTGATTTAAATACTCTGATTGAAAACTGTACTATTGGCGCAACAATTTCATCGGATATTGGAAATGGAACATCAGCTGTAAACGGAATTCGTCTTACTTCTCAATCAGGTTTTATTGTCAGAAAAAATACTATCCGGAATCTAAACGTCACCGGTGGTTCTAACGTGTTCGCCATATATGCTGAAAATGCTGCCGGAAATAACCTTATCGAGGGCAATTATGTCTACAATATTAGCTCTACATCCACTTCTACATCAGCCGTGCTTCATGGAATTCGTGTTGATGGCGTGGCAGGTTCTTCAACCAACGTTCAGAATAATCTCATTTATGGGTTCAGTCATGCAATTTCTACACCTTCCACTACCATTGTGGCTCGAGGATTATCTGCAAACGTAGGTACGACAACCGGCACAGTTAATTTCTACCATAATACCGTACATCTTGATATGAATGCTGCATCATCCAACACTGCTCTTGCTTTGAACAACGGCACGGTCAGAGTGGTAAATAACATTTTTAGTAACCTTTCTGCAACCAACTCTGGTTCCAAACGTTATCTGATTTATCGTTCAGGAGGAACTCTTACTTCTAATTATAACGATTTATACATCCCAGTTGGCACCAATAATTTTGTGGGTTATTTTACAGCAGACCGTGCAACACTTTTAGATTGGCAGACTGCATCCGGACAAGATGCTAATTCCTTTAATACTGACCCTCTCTATACTTCTTTATTTCCTGGTAACTATAATTTCAGGCCAATGAACCCAGACATAGATAACAAAGGAACTTCATCTTTGGGAATCACGACAGATATTGAAGATCAACCACGTTCTCCAACAAATCCTGACTTGGGAGCATACGAATTTAATGCACCTACCTGCCTTCGTCCCACATCTATTAACGTGTCTAACATCACTACATCCACTGCTGACGTATCATGGGTAGGCACATCAACTAATTATCAAGTTAGCTATGGTTTATCTCCCATTACTCCTGATTATGGAAATAAAATTTATGTCTTTAACAGTTCTACGACTACCTTAACAGGACTTCAGCATTCATCATTTTACGATGTGTATGTGCGTAGTATATGCGGACCTGGAGACACTAGCATTTGGTTTGGTCCCCTGACGTTTCAGACTGCTTGTGGTGTCTTTAATTTACCTTATCTTCAATTTATCCCCACCTCCTCGTGGCCACTATGTTTTACCCAAACTCCTTTAAGTGGTGATCGATGGAATGTAAACAACACTTCCAATGCAGGAGGAACTCCATATGAATTTAGATGTTCATACGTTAATGCTAGTGGTACTTCACGTCTAATTAGTCCGTCCCTGGATTTAAGCTCTGCCAACCATCCTTACCTGTCCTTTAGACATTTCTTAGATGATTATTCCTACACATCGACGGCAACCTTGAAAATCCAGTCAAGTTCTGATAACGGCAACACATGGGTCGATGAAGCCATTTTGTACGTAGCAGGCAATGGTCAAAATCGTGGACCAGAAATTCTCTACATACCCCTTACAAATATCAGTCCAAACACCAAAGTTGCATGGACTATTACTGGGCACCATTATGCCTTTGATTATTGGTATGTAGATAATATTCGCATTTTCGATGCTGTGTTTCCAACCGTTAATCCTAATCCCTTTATATACTCCCATCTCTTACCCACCCATGCCACCACTTCCATCACATGGAACGATGCAACTCAATTGAAATATGTCATCAACCTCAGCGCCAACGATACTCTTGCACCAAATACGGAATTTACGCTGATAGGTAGCCAACTTACTATTTTAAATTCTTATCTCCAAAATTATCTACCTAGTCTCAATGATACGATTAACTTCCTCCTTGTATTCAATGTGGGAACTGCCAACTTTATGGTTGTTGATCAACCTGTTTATGCTACCATCAATCCCTCCTTTGGGTATTTTAGATTAGGAATTCCTCAAAATGTCGGCACACAAATTACATGGAACCAGGAAAACATGATTACATCTATTGTGAATATAGTTACCAATGACACATTGCAAGCCAATTTAGATTATATTTTATCAAGTGACTTTTTGGAATTTCAAGCTTCTTACATCAGTGCTAATATAGAATTTCGAGATACGCTAAAACTCAGAATTAAATTTAATGAAAGCATTAGCAATTTCTATATCATAGATACTTCTCTTACACCTGAAGTCTATCCAAACACTTATTATTTCAAGTTTGTGAATCCACTACCTGTTTATTTTAATTTTAACCCAAATGACGCAACAAATATTGACTATATCATCAATCTAACTGACAATGATACCCTAGAGCATAATGTTGATTATGAATATACGGTGAATAATTATACGAACTGGGGTTACGTATTAATTTACCACAACTATCTTTCTAATTACTTAACCTATCCAAATGATTCTTTGATTCTTAGAGTTAAATTCAATATAGGATATTTCGATATTAAAATTGTTGACAACACTACTTTTGCAAGTATTTATCCAACTGTCAGGAATTTCTCTCTTGCTTATCCTCAAAATCTTTTCTTTCAAATTAATCTGAATGATGAACTTTACCTACATCGTATTATCAACACCACCAACAATGATACTTTAATGCTATATCACGATTATCTCGTTAGTGGTACAACTCTTTATATTTTCGCTTCATACATAAGTTCTAGGATACAAGCAGGTGGTCAACTTAATTTGAGTGTTAAATTTAGCACAAGTACTTCCAACATAACTATTAATGAGGTTTCTATTTTACCATACATTTATCCGGATCAAGCCTATTACAACATTTCAGTTTTAAACAACGTAAAATCTCGTATAATATGGAACGATGCTTCCTATGTCCTTAAAGTCAAAAACCTTTCCAATAATTCCTTCTTGCAAGATCCTGATTACGACGTCATCGGCGACACCCTCTTCATCAACGCTTCCTACCTCTCCTCCATCTTCACCTCGTCCGGTCAAACCAAAGCCTTCGAAATTACCTTCAACATTGGAAAAGATACTCTCTTCATCACATCTAAACAATCTCCCTATATCGATCCCAATCCGATGGTTTATTACTATCAAATTCCAAGCGAACTGCGTGGCAAAATCTTCTGGAATGACGCATCCTCCATCACCTCTATCCACGAAAATCCATCCAACCCTCTCGTCCTCAACCAGCATTACAAAATCTCTAACGACACCCTCATCTTCCTGCCATCCTACCTCACTTCCAGATTCACAGGTGTCGATACCGCTCATCTGACAGTGGTCTTTAACACAAGCAACTATAATCTAACCATTTATAGTAAAAAAACTATTTTACCTGCTTACGTCAATCCTAGCAATACCACTTTCGACTTAAGTTTAAACAAGCCTGCCAGAACTAACATTTTCTGGAACGATGCTTCCTATGTCCTTAAAGTCAAAAACCTTTCCAATAATTCCTTCTTGCAAGATCCTGACTTCGACGTCATCGGCGACACCCTCTTCATCAACGCTTCCTACCTCTTCTCCATCTTCACTTCGTCCGGTCAAACCAAAGCCTTCGAAATCACCTTTGATATCGGAAAAGATACGCTATTCATCACATCCAAACAGTCTCCCTACATCACCCCTAACCCTATGGTTTATTACTACGAAGTTCCAAGTGAACTACGTGGCATAATTTCCTGGAACGACGCTTCTTCCATCACCTCCATCTACGAAAATCCATCCAATCCTCTCGTTCTTGGCCAGCATTACGAAATCTCTGTCGACACGCTCATTTTCCTGCCATCTTACCTTAGCGCAAGATTTACTAGCAATGATACTGTCGACTACACCATCATCTTTAATACAGACAATTATGTCCTGAGAATCATCAGCACTAAGTTTACCAACGTAGAAAATTACGAAGCTATTGTCCGTCTTTATCCTAATCCTGCTAGCGAAGAAATTTCGGTAGAGGTTCCCCAAGAAGCTAACGTTGAGATTTGGAACATCGTAGGACAGCTTATCATGTCGGCACGGGTTGAACAACGTTCAACTTTCAACATTTCCCATTTGCAAGAAGGAACGTATTTTATGAAAGTAAATAGCACTGGATTTACTAAAACCCTGCCTTTCATCATCAAAAGATAATTTCACCATCTTCAGCTCCAAAGCCTCCTCTAGGGAGGCTTTTTTTATTCATATCTACAATAACATGATTTGTCATCTTCATGTGATAAATGTCATTGAATATATCATATCAAATTTGAGGTTTTATTTTTGTACGGATCAATAAGAAAAATTCTATGTTTTATTTGGCATTGAATCATGTTTTTACAAGATTAAATCATCCTATGATTAAAATGATAATTTTTTTACAATCAAAAATATGAAAGCAAGAACCGTTCTGATTTATTTATTTTTGAGTCCTTTTGCTCTTATGTCGCAAAACTACTGTCTTCGTTTCTTTGGAAATGGTCAAAACGACATCGATCGAGTAAAAATTGCTTTAGATAGTCCTCATAAGTCCATCGATGTAGGCGAAAGCTTTACGATAGAATTTCAGCTCAAAGCTACAGCAGTAGAAAACCCACTTGGTGCAAATGCAACCGAAGGACATAACGACGACTGGACATTGGGGCATGTCATCATTGACCGCGATATCTTCGGCCCAGGTGATCACGGAGATTATGGAATCTCTTTGGCAGGAGGAAGAATAGCTTTTGGCGTGAACAATGGTTCTCAATCATACACACTTATTAGCAATACCATTCTGACCGACGGCATATGGCACCATGTAGCAGTCACTCGCCGTCACACCAACGGCGAAATGAACATTTTTATTGACGGAATTCTTGATAAAAGTTTCATTTCCGGCATCACAGGTGATATCAGTTATCGTGACAACAGAACCACTCAATGGCCCAATGATCCATACCTGGTCATCGGAGCTGAAAAACATGATTATGACAACTCCACCTATCCATCCTTCAGTGGAATGTTAGACGAAATTCGCATCTCAAACAAGGTCCGATATCATTCCAATTATACACCTCAATTGATGCTAACGTGCGATTCAATAACCATAGCCTTATATCACTTAGATGAAGGCCAAGGACTTCTTATTAATGATGCCTGCAATCCCAATCAAACAGACCTGCAAGGGACCATCTATTATGGTGGGAATCCTGCCGGACCCGTATGGATGATCAAGGATTTTACCCCTACACATTTAGCAAACCAAACTCAAAAAATTGATTCATTTTATTTTTCGGTTAACCCGTTTTTAGGTGAAATGATTTTTTCAAATGCCCCGAACAAAGAAATTTTGTTTTTTGATTCTTCAGGAAAACTCATTCTTGCCCAAAAGCAAAAAAAGATCAATATTCAACACCTACATCCTGGTATCTATCTAGTAAAGTTTGATGACGTTGCTATCACCTTCGTCAAAACTTTTTAAAAAATAGCATTTGCTATATGAAACAATTTTTCAAACCTCCATTCGTTTATTTAATAAAATTCATGAAGCACGTATACAATTATAGTAAAAAAATTTTGTCACATCAAATGGTATGCCTACTTGTTTTGCAGTACGCTGCTATTCAATATTACTGTTTGAGAAAAAGTCGAGCATTTTGGTTTCTTCCTAATTAAAGCTAAAAAGCAAAATAACTTAAAAAACTTCGAGCTACTGAATATAATTAAGGTGAACTTTCTATCTTGCTTATGTCACCATTTAATACTTTTAAACTTTTTTCATTGCCATAAAATTCTATTTCTGCTATCCGAGGTAAATAAAAGATTCATCATAAACTTTTCTTAATTACAACAAAATCATGGGAGCTATAGAAAGTTACCACTTTACATTCTCCATCGCAATTAAGAAGCGGTATAAGGTAAGTAGTTTTTATTATGACTCAAAGAGTTCTAAACGTAGCAATCCTTGAGAAAACTCCCCATACACGATCACCTTTTTTAACAAGTGGTTGAGCAGATGTCGGTAGGAAAATATCTACTCGACTACCAAACTTGATGAAACCTAATTCATCACCTCGACGAACCTGTTGGCCAGACCGAACCAAAGGAACAATTCGCCTTGCAATCAGGCCAGCTACTTCACGAACGAGAATCCTACCATAAGGACTATCCTGCCAATATTCTACATGTTCATTTATCAAAGATGATTTAGCACTAAAAGCAGCTAAATGTTTTCCTGCCCGATGAGTTACACTAAGAATTTTACCATCCACAGGTACATAATTCAAATGTACATCCCAAAGACGCATGAAAATAGAAATTTGCCATGCTTTTCCGTCTGGCATATTTTCGCAATCTACTTGTTCACACACCACAACTTTACCATCGGCAGGGCAGATGATATCATCATTTTCAACATCTGGTAAGACTTTCCGTTCTGGATAACGAAAAAAAAACCTAACCAAGTAAGGCAAAACAAAAAAAACACTCATTCCTACTATCGAAAAAACCGGAGGTAAAAACCAATAACACAATACCATACCTAGCAAACTAAGAATAATCGCGATTGAAAAAAATTTTTTACCAACAGGATGAATTCTCACCATATTATGTGATTTTTCCATAAAACATAAGGAACATAAACCATCGATACCATCAAAAGGCTATCAAGCCGATCTAAAACACCTCCATGACCAGGCAAGATGTTTCCACTGTCTTTTACTTGAACAGTACGTTTAAGCCTAGATTCAAATAAATCGCCCAAAGTAGCCAAAATCAATATTACCGTAGTAACAACCAACACCTCAGGCAAGAGCTCTAAACTGTGCCAATATGTATATGCTCCTGTCCCTAAGAGAGTAATGAACGCACCTCCAAGAGTTCCCTCCCATGTTTTGGATGGTGAAATACGAGCAACAAGCAAATGTTTTCCTCCCACGCTCCCAACTATATAGGCAAAAGTATCATAACTCCATACGACCAACAACACATACATTAATTCATTATAAAATATTTCATGCTGATTTACTGATAAAAAAGCTAAACCTTGTAAAGAAAAAATCACATAAACAAAAGTCAACATCAAAAAAGCAAAATACTTCATCAAATCTATATCCGCTTGCCAAAAAACAAAAACAATGAAATAAAACAGAGATAAAGCCAACACAAGAAAGATTTCAACTTGCCACATTTTCAAATACAACTCAAAAATGGAGATTTCAACAGATACACCTTTCCAAAATAACAGAAAACCCATCCAGACCCATGATAAAAACACAATAACTCCCACAATTCTTGCATTACTATTCTCTATTTTAAGCAAACGTGCAAGCTCCAACACAGATAAAACGGCAAAAAAACCTGTGATCATCCACAAAAGATGAGGGGAAAATAGGGCCGCCACTAACCACAATCCGGCATATACCAAACCAGTTAAACTACGCAAAGCAAAGTCATTAAGTCTCTTCATATAAAAAAACGATCAAACGCTTAGATGCTTGAGCACCTAAAACAATCTCTTTTTCGATGTCTGCTGTTCTAGAAGGCCCAGTAATAAAAGTTACCAAGGATGGATATCGATTGCGGTATTTTGATGTCAACCTCAAGAGTGCATCTTCTATATCGTAAACCACTTGATTAGTTCTTGCAACGATGACCAAAACGTCGTTGGTAAAAAGAGCTCTTCTGCCAGTGCTCAAAAAGCTACTCATCACCACACTGCCTGTTCGAGCGCAAAGGAATTCACATTCAGCTATAGTTACCTCGTTGACAGAAAGATCGTCCTTCTCATTAAGTATGATGTACGACTGAGTATTAAACAAAGATAGCAATTCATCGTTGGTACAATAAACGTTAGTAACTTTCAATCTATTCAATAAAGAATTTATTGCTAAACTTAATTCCTGAACTGATTCTGCATAATAAAATTCACCATTGGCATTTAACAAATTTTGAGCAAATTGAATTAAAATATCGTCTTCATCCTGAACAAAATGATTGCGAATATCTTCCAGGGGTAAATACACTCTTTCTTCATCGTGAGGATAATTAAAATGTCGAAAAAATAAATCTCTTGTTATTTTGCTTTTACTCATGCATACAAGTTAACACCAAAAAAACAAAGATCTTTTATGAAAGACATGGAACATCTGACTATAACTGTTCTGTGGAGATTTTTTGATCGATGAAAGGCCTGGGGCCTAAAATCTGTTCCAAGTCTTCACGATAGAGAATCTGTTTTTCATAAAGCATGTTGCCAAGTTTTCTAACTTGATCTGCATGCTCGATAAGAATCTGTTTTGCCCGATCATAAGCAGAAGCTATAAGCTTTGAAACTTCTTCATCTATGATTTGAGCCGTTTTTTCTGAATAAGGTTTAGAGAATAGATATTCTTGAGAATTGGTTGAATCATAATAACTCAGATTCTTTAGTTTATCGCTCAATCCAAAATAAGCTACAGAGGCGTAAGCTTGTTTCGTAGCACGTTCAAGATCGTTAAGTGCACCTGTAGATACAGTTCCAATAAAGACCTCTTCTGCTGCTCTTCCACCAAGCAAACTGACCAGTTCGTCAAATATTTGCTCACGGGTTGCTAACTGACGTTCTTCAGGTTGATACCAAGAAGCCCCTAGTGATTTGCCTCGTGGAACAATAGTTACCTTGATGAGTGGATGTCCATGAGGAGTAAACCAACTAACGACAGCATGACCTGTTTCATGGAAAGCGACCATGCGTTTTTCGTTCTCAGTAACGATCTTATTTTTCTTTTCAAGTCCTGCCACTACGCGGTCAATGGCATCTTGAAAATCCTGAACGTCGATAGCATCCTTGTTTTTACGAGCAGCAATAAGAGCAGCTTCGTTACAAACATTAGCAATGTCAGCACCACTGAAACCTGGAGTTTGTTTAGCCAAAAATTCTGCAGATACATCAGGTGAAAGCTTAAGTGGACGCATATGAACCTTAAAGATCTCTTCACGTTCCTTGAGTTCTGGAAGATCAACATAAATGATTCTATCAAATCTTCCTGGGCGCAATAACGCTTTATCAAGAATATCCACACGATTGGTCGCACCCATTACAATAATACCGGAATTGGTTGAAAAGCCGTCCATTTCAGCAAGAAGTTGATTTAGTGTGCTTTCTCTTTCGTCGTTGGCTCCACTGATGTTAAATTTACCTCTTGCACGACCTACGGCGTCAATTTCATCTATGAAAACGATGCATGGAGCTTTTTCTTTGGCTTGTTTGAACAAATCACGCACACGTGATGCCCCAACGCCCACGAACATTTCTACGAAATCCGAACCGCTGATACTAAAAAAAGGAACTTGTGCTTCACCAGCAACCGCACGGGCAAGCAGTGTTTTTCCCGTACCAGGTGGCCCTGCTAGCAAAACTCCTTTGGGTACCTTTCCACCCAGCCGTGCGTATTTCTGAGGGTTTTTTAGAAAATCTACTATCTCCTGGACTTCCATTTTCACCTCATCCATCCCGGCAACATCTTCAAATGTCACATTGACATGCATCCCCTTTTCAAGTAGCGTAGGACGTGATTTTCCAAAATTGAAAATGTTACCAGGACCACCACCTCCTTGACTACGAGCTATCCCTCTGAAAAGAACAATCCAGATAATAATAAAAATCAATATAGGCAAAACCCAATACAGAAAAAAATCCCTAACCCAATTGACCCTTTCCTCAGGCACCAACACAATTCCTTTCTGACTAGCTAAAAGATCCTTCTCGGCTGGAGTTTTACCTATGGTATCCTGACGAAATTGGTCCTCAATTACTGCATTTACCTGATTTTCAAAGGCTTCGGGAGTAAGAAATTTGTAGGTATAATGAGGTCCTTTGTAACTACTGCTTTCTCTACCCGCAGCATCTTCAAACTCCTTTTGACGTAAGGCTTCAGGTTTAATAAAAATCTCAGCAAACTCTTTGTTAACAACAACAATTTTTTCGACATGCTTGTTGCGTATAGCTTGTTCCAGCTTTTTCCATGTAAGTTCAGGAACTTTGACGTCGTTGCGCATGAAAAGGAGGTAAACCATAAAAAGAATAAAAGCAGCATATAACCAGTAAGGACTAAATTTAATTTTTTTCATGAAAAAGTTTTTTGTTGGTTAAACAACTGACCGGTATCTACATAATCGCCCCATAATTTTTCTATTTGATAGTATTCTCTTGCATGTTTCTGAAAAATATGCACAATCAAATTACCGTAATCTAACAATATCCATTCAGCATTTTGATATCCTTCTACATGACTAGGTTTCAGTTTCTTTTCATAAGCAAATTCACCCAAGAGGGCGTCTGCCATGCTTCTTACCTGGACAGATGAATCACCGTGACAAATTAAAAAAAAATCACATAAAGGATGATTTTCAAAACGAATAATGACAGGATCTTGAGCTTTTTTAGAGAGCAAGAGTGCATATATACTTGCCAGCAATTCCCTGTCTTTCATGTTTTTTTGCAAATGTACGATAAAAGTTTGACATCTCTAAGAATTTGTTTTACTTTTGCAAAAAAATGAAGAGGTATATTTTATTTATTTTAACACTTAATTTCGTACTTTTACGTGGTCAATTTTATGTATTTAATGGAAACATTGGAAACATTCCCATTACCATGCACATTCTAAAAACCCCTATAGGCTTCTTTGGAAGTTATTACTACGAAAAGATCAAATTACCAATTATGCTCGTCAGTTGGACAACCCCTCAGGAATCTTCTAAAAAATGGAAACTTTACGCTAAAGTGGGCAATCAAAGTGAAGAATTTGACGGTGTTTTTGATGGCAACATTTTTAGTGGAACTTGGAAAAAAAATGAAAAAAGCCTACCCTTTTCCTTGAAACGAAATACGGCAACGGAACAATTATATAAAACATATCACTCTTATGATAGCGCTAGCTATTATAAATTTTCTTGTAGTGTAGTCTATCCTTTGTCATCTCATCCAAATTTTTCTTTGATTGAAAATTATTTTTTTGAATACAGCATCCCCTCTTTTTTAAAGCAAATTGAAATTAAAAAAGCTGAAAATTTTGCACAACATAAAAGTGATTTTTCAGAATTTGAATCTATAAGTATACCCGAAGATATTACCATGTTTTATCCTATTTATTCATCAACCAACTTTATTGTTTATGCAAAATATGATTACACGAATTTAGGCGGCGCTCGTGGCTACAAGTCCTTTTCGTATAGTACTTTAAGTCTAAAGTTAAATACTATCATTGAAGCTTCCGATATTTTACCGATTGATCATAAAGCTTTGAACCAAAAATTAATCAATGAATTGAAAAAATTTTATGAAGACATTGAAATTGTTGATGATCTGCCCCTTTCAGATGCAACCATCTGCATGACAGATGGCGGTATTATGTTTAATTTTCCTCCTGGCATTTTATCTCTTTATAGCGATTTTTCCATTTATCTTTCAAGAAATGATGCTGAATTGCTTCTTAACAATTTTGCTAAAAATTTATGGACTAACGAATAATGCCACTTAATTTGGGATTGACTAAACTTTAGAACTCATTCAGGTCAAATTACTTTTTTATCGCACGGATTGCTTATCTTTAAAGAAATCAAATTTTGATGTAAGTTTGTAAAAAAATGAAGTTATTTTTTTTCTATATCTGTTTTCTTCCAATTTTTGTTATCGGGCAATTGTATGTATTTAATGGAAACCTTAGTGATAAATCCATTACTATGTATGTTTTGTACACACCCGTAGGCATGTGGGGAAGTTATTATGATGAAGAGAGTAAAATACCTTATCCGCTAATAAATTGGGAAGATTTCTCCTCGTCCAACAATTGGAAACTTTATAAGAAAGAAAACAACATGATATCTGAAGAATTTAACGGTAAATTTGATGGAAAATATTTTAAGGGAACTTGGAAAAAAGGAAATAAAGAGTTATCCTTTAATCTAAAACAAGATCAAAAAACAGAAAAATTATTTGAAACTTTTACTTCTTACGACAAAACCAAATATAACCCTTTTTTTGTGGAAATAGTTTATCCCCTTAATAATCATTCAAGTTACTCTCTTATTGAAAAACACATCTTCGAAGGAAATATTCAAAATTTCACAAAAGAAAAAGTGATAAACCGAAAAAAATACTATGCTAATTTTCAAGATATCTTTGCAAACGAAGCCTTTGATAATCCACCCAGGGATTTTTATATTCTCTACCCTATTTATTTATCTTCTACATTTATTGTTTATGCTGAATATTTTTATGCTTCTCTAGCAATGGAACGAGAAGGATACTCTTTTACAGTCTTAAGCATTAAGAACGATCAACCTATTGAAATTTATGACATTGTTGCAGATGAAGATTTCGAGCTAAAAAAGCTCTTGACTGAACGATTAGCAAAAACTTATTCCTTACAAATCCCTGCTGAAGATCTTTCATGGAGTGAAATTGATTTTTATATGACAGATGGAGGGGTTGTTTTTTGTTTTCCTTCTGGTTTCTTTTATCCTGGCATGTATAGAATCAGTTTAACACGTAAAGAAATTGAACCTTTTCTAAATCAGTTCGCCAAAAAGCACTGGGGTAATTAAATCTAATTTTTTTAAAAGTAAAACCTATGCCCAGCAAAAAAGTTAAAACCAAAGCTTCTGATAAAGAATCAGCCCAAAATCCCATACTCGAGCATGGGCGGATTCCACCCAATGCCATTCAAATCGAACCATTTGTTTTGGGGGCACTTCTGATTGACCCACAAGCTATTAACGCTGTCATTGATTTTCTCCATCCAGACGTTTTTTACAAAGAAAATCATAGAATTATTTATAAATGCATCCAGGACCTTTTTTCTAAAAGCATGCCTATCGACATTTTAACCGTAGCGGAAGAATTAAAAAAACAAGATCTTTTTGAAGAGGCAGGAGGGTCCGCATATTTGATACAACTTTCAAATAGTGTTGTTTCTAGTGCCAATATCGAATACCATGCACGAATTTTAGTCGAAAAATACCTAAAACGAAAACTCATTGAAATTTCGACAGAAATCATTAACGAAGCTCATGAAGAAAGTATTGATGTTTTCGATCTCCTAGATACTGCCGAAAACAAACTTTTCCAAATAAATGAAGAAAACCTGAAACGTAAAGGTGGAGCCATTACCTACATCCTCAGCGATGTTAAGGAAAACATACATCATGCAGCAAAAAGCAACACAACCGTCACAGGAGTTCCTAGTGGCTTTAAGTCTCTCGATCAGTACACTTCTGGTTGGCAACCTTCTGATCTTATCATCATTGCTGCAAGGCCAGGTATGGGAAAAACAGCTTTCGTGCTGACGATGGCACGAAAAATGACTGTCGAATACAAAATACCAACTGCTTTTTTTTCTCTTGAAATGAGTTCTCACCAACTTGTCATGCGACTATTATCATCCGAAACGCGAATACCAACAGATGTTCTAAGAAGAGGACAATTGTCACAACAACAATGGAAAATGCTCAATCGATCCATAGAAACACTATCGTCAGCTCCGTTTTTTATCGACGATACACCATCCCTCTCCATTTTTGAGCTTCGCGCTAAAGCTCGCCGATTCAAACAACAACATGACATTCAGTGTATTATTATTGACTATCTCCAGCTCATGTCAGCAAAAGTAGATAAAAATGCCACACGGGAAATTGAAATTGCAACCATTTCCAGATCTTTAAAAGCTTTAGCTAAGGAACTAAATATTCCTGTGATCGCTCTTTCACAACTTAGCCGCGAAGTAGAAAAAAGAGCTGGAACCAAGCGTCCTCAGTTGTCGGACTTGCGTGAATCAGGATCCATCGAACAGGATGCCGATCTTGTATTATTTATTTATAGACCAGAATACTACTATAAGGAAGGATCGGGTAAACAAGCCATACCAGAGGAACAAAAAAATTACGCCGAAATCATCATAGAAAAACATAGAAATGGACCACAGGGAACTGTCAAACTTAAGTTTATTCCCAATTTTGCTACATTCTACGATGAAACTGATCATGATTATCAACTAGCAATCAATTACCTCAAAGAACTTGAACCAGAAACTACATATACCACCGACTCAATCATTGTTGAATCTCGTATGAATAAAGAAGTTGATGAATATCTATATTCTGGCACGGAAAATGAGGATGAACCTTTTTAAAAACACCTTACCCATGAGACCATACATACTTATCTTAATGTTTTCTATGATAACACAAGTTCAAGCTACGTTTCTTCTCATTCCCATGGATGAAAAACAAAAAAACCATCTAAAAGCTTATGGAATTGCTTATTGGATTTTACAGAACAATTTGGAAGTTGAATGGTTACTCAACTATCGTGGAGGGAGTTTTCTCACAGGTTATTCCAAAACAGTTCAAATCGAATGTCAGTTGCGTGGTGTAACATGTGAAGTTTTGGCAGACGCACAAGTGGCTTCTATAAAGGAATATATTTCACAACCTGATGTAAATATGGATGTTATGAAGTTGGTCAAAGCTCCACGTATTGCTGTATATGCACCCAAATACTATCAACCCTGGGACGATGCTGTCATGCTGGTACTTACATATGCCGAAATTCCTTATGATGTGATTTATGACGAGGAGGTATTGCAAGGTGCACTGCTAAAATATGACTGGCTCCACCTACATCATGAAGATTTTACAGGGCAATTTGGAAAATTTTGGGCAGCTTATAGAAATTCTGATTGGTATCAGAAACAAGTTGAAGAAGATCAACGCATTGCTCGTCTATATGGTTTCAATAAAGTATCAAAACTCAAATTGGCCATAGCCAAAAAAATTAGAGATTTTGTAGCCGGAGGTGGATATCTTTTTGCCATGTGTAGTGCCCCGGAAAGCATTGACATAGCACTAGCAGCTGAAAACACAGATATTTGTCCTGAACCCTTCGACGGTGATCCTGTCGATTATGATTACGCCAAAAAGCTTGACTTTACACAAACCTTTGCTTTTCAAAATTTCACTGTTGTGGTTAACCCTTATGAATATGCTAAATCGAATATAGACGTTACACGTACACGCCCTAAAGTAAGACAGGAAGATGATCTTTTTGTTTTGTTCGAGTTTTCAGCGAAATGGGACCCCATTGCTACTTTACTTACTCAAGATCACGAACGTATTATTCGTGGCTTTATGGGTCAATCCACAGCCTTTAATCCTAAAACTCTCAAACCCAATGTTGTCGTTCTTGCAGATAACAAACAATTTAATGAAGCTCGTTATATATACGGTGAATTCGGCAAGGGCTTTTTTGCTTTTCTTGGAGGACACGATCCTGAAGATTATCAACATTTTGTTTATGATCCACCTACAGACTTAAATCTTTTTCCAAATTCAGCTGGCTATCGTCTCATTCTTAACAACGTTCTTTTCCCTTCTGCACAAAAAAAACAACAAAAAACATAATCATATTTTTTCAAACAACTAAAGCCAATCAAAAATTGTATTTTTGAAAAAAATTTATCATGAAGAAGTTTAACTTTTTTATTGTATTATCTCTTTTCTGGATCGTGGGATACATCCCATCTAAAGCTCAGCAAAATGTTCCTGGTACACCACCTAGTTTTACATGGAATCTCTCCATTACTGAAGTTCCTTGCATGTTTTTACCAAAGCCAGATTTACAAACTATAGCAAAAGAAGACGAAGAGATGCAAATTCGTGGAAGAGGTTACCGTAACGGCGTTTTTGTAGATGCATTTATTAACCCCATTACAACAGGAATATGGAGTTATTTACCTGATGGATCAAAAATTTGGCGAATTAAAGTATCAATCCCCGATGCAAAGGCGTTAGGCATATATTTTTCCAATTACAAACTTCTACCGGGAATGGTTTTTTATGCTTACACACCTGACAAAAGTTTCGTGATTGGAGGTTTTACTGAAATTAATAACAATTACGATTATCCTGTTATGGCAACACAAGAAATACCAGGAGATGAGGTAATAATTGAACTCTTCGTACCAGAAGGAATTGCTCATCATGAATACGCATTCGAAATCGATAAACTAGCCTACTTCTATCGTTCAACTCCTTTTGAAAATTCAACTAAAGTGGGAACATGCTACATAAATGTAGCTTGTTCTGAAGGAGATAATTGGCAAAACCAGGTACGTGGTGTTGCTAAGGTCACTATGGTTTTAAGTGATGGAACTTATCTTTGTTCTGGGACTCTTATTAATAACACCAACCAAGATTGTAAAAAATATTTTTTAATGGCTGATCATTGTTCAGTTTCAGGTAGTGGGGTTCCTGTCACTTCTGCTCAGCTTTTACAATGGACTTTTAGATTCAACTATCAAGCTACAACTTGTACTGGGACAGCATCAGGTCCATCCCAAGTATTAACTGGAGCTTACTACAGAGCTTCTGACACTTATGGAGAGGATAACTCAGGATCTGATTTTTTCTTGTGTGAACTTAAAGAAAATCTCTCAACAACCATAAATCCATACTTTAACGGTTGGAGTATTTCAACCTCTCCTGCATCCAGTGGTGTGTGCATTCATCATCCTGCTGGTGTTATCAAGAAGATTAGTACCTACACCACACCTTTAACTACCTATGGAAACACACATTGGAAAGTATATTGGGCAACAACCACAAACGGTCATAGTGTCACAGAAGGAGGTTCATCAGGTTCACCTTTGTTCAATCAGAACAAATTGGTAGTTGGTACTTTGACAGGCGGTCTCTCTGCTTGTACCGATGGTGAAGCTGGTCCAGGCACTGGACCTAATCAACCCGACATTTATGGTCGGATGGATAAACATTTTACGGGCATTGGTACCTCCAATGATAAAAGGCTAAAACCCTGGCTCGATCCAACCAATTCCAATGTATCTACACTCAGTGGAAGAAATCTCTGCACTACTTCTTTCAACGATTTTCTCTCTGTTTTACAAAAAATCAACATTTTCCCAAATCCAGCATCAACAGTTCTTCATATTGATATGTCTTCCTTTGAAATGACTGACATTAACGTTACTATTTCAGATTATACAGGTAAAGTTGTATGGAACCAGTTTTATTCTACCATTTCCGGTAAATTAACAATACCAATTGACGAATTGAGAGCGGGCATTTATTTCATTACTTTTGAACAAGAAGGGAAAAAATTCTACGAAAATTTTGTAAAGCTATAATTGAGTCATATTAACTTAGTTAAAATAGTCACCCTCCTCGTTGCAGGAGGGTTATTTTTTTAATTGATATTATAAAAATATTTATTTTTGAATAAAATTATCCATATGGTTAAATTAAAACACATTTATTTGAAATGTATTTGCATATTTTTTATGCCAATACAGATATTGCCTCAGCTGAATTATCGAGGAGAAAACACTGTTCCTTGTGTTTTTATTGAGAACAAAGGTCAATGGCCAAAAGAAGTGCTATTTCTATACAAGCAAAAAAACATTTTTTATTGGATCGTCAAAGATGGTATCATTATTGACATCGCAAGAAGCAATGAAGATCCTACAAATAGAATAAAAAATTACTCCGATAATTCCACAAATAATCTTTTTTCATCAATTGAAGAAAGACATGTAGCCAGACTGTATTTCAAAAATGGTAATGTTAAAAACTATGAAGGAATTCTGGAAGAAAACGTTACATTTAATTTTATCCTTGGAAACGACCCTACAAAACACATTACTGGAGTTAAATGTTTCAAACAGGTATATTTGAAAAATTTATATCCTGGCATTGACGTTAAATACGAACTGACAGAAAAAGGAAACTTGCGTTTTGATTTTATAGTGAACCCCGGATCAGACCCTTCTCAAATCCTTTTAACTTTCAAAGGAATAGACCATTTAAACATTACTCCTAAAAGTTTATTATTGCAAACACATTTAGGTGATTTACAAATAAAAGATATCAAGCTTATTCAAAAGAACGATTCTTTTCCCATATCTTTCATATCCCAAAAAGACGACATTGGTTTTTATATCCCTTCTTACAACAAAAATGAAATATTAATTATCGATCCAACCATTGAGTTTTCGAGCTATATGGGTGGTTCAAACGACGATTACCTGGTGGCTATTAACAAAAATATTTACTCTTGGTGGCCATTCATGTGGTTTGGTGGATATTCACGTTCAACTGATTTTCCCAATATAACAGGATATGATGTCTCACATAATGGAGCATATGATGTTGTTCTCATAGTAAGTAATTTTTACAACTATCATGCGGTGACTTATTTAGGTGGAAGTGGTGATGACTACTGTACCAATATAGGACTTTTGGGAGGCTTTCCTCCCAAACTTCTGATCTCAGGCTATACTAATTCTACAAACTTTCCTACCACTACTAATGCTTATCAACAGACCTTGATGGGAGCCTCTGATGGTTTCGTAACATGCATGACTTACACATTAAACAATTTAGTATTTTCTACTCTTTTAGGAGGCAGTAATGTCGACAAAATTAAAGCACTAGGTACAGATCAGAATGAAAACATTTATGTGGGAGGTATCACAACATCATCTAATTTTCCTATAACTCAAAATGCTTTTCAAACAACTCTTTCCTCAAATCAAGCATGTTTTGTTACCAAACTAACACCTACCGGAGATAGTTTAATATTTTCAACATTTCTTCAAGGAAATAATATGCAAGAATTAGTAGCTTTAGAGGTTTATAATTCAAAACCTATTGTGGCTGGATATACCAATTCACAAAATTTTCCTCTTACCCCTGGGACTTTTCAAACTCCTTCCGCAAATTATGATATTTTTGTTACACGCCTCAATAACAATGGCTCAAATATCGAAAGAAGTGCACGTTTTGGAGGATCTCAAGAAGAGTATACTTCAGATCTCGAAATTGATCAATTCGGACAAATATACATCTGTGGAAAAACCAATTCCTCAGGATTTCCTATTACCTCAAATGCTATTCAAACCACTTACAGGGGTGCTAATGATGGTTTTTTCGTTAAAATGGATAGTGCCTTTTCTCATATTCTTTATAGCACTTACTTCGGAGGGCATAAATTAGAGAATGTCTACAAAATGAATTATGATCCATATACAAAAAATGTATGCATTGTTGGCTCTACGTATTCTTTTGATTTTCCTATTTCACCTAATGCTTTTCAACAGAACAATAAAGGTAGTATGGATGGATTTATCATGAAAATTAACCCCAATGGTGAAATTGTTAAATATTATAGTACTTACCTTGGTGGTTCTACTTACGATGAAATTAAAGATATCGTAATGTTATTCATGTACTCTAACCAAAATTATACTACTAAAGAATATGTGATTGGTTATACTTCTTCATTTGACTTCTACACAACACCAGATGCTTTTCAATTCACTATAAATCCGTTCGATGGGTTTATCATGCGTCTTTCATTGCCAACAGCGTTAGCAGTAGATTTCGAGCCAGATATAATTTGCGAAGGCGACACGGGTACGATAATAGTCAGAGGAACCCCTTATGTCAAATGGTCCCATGATCCTTTTGAGGACACTCTTACTACTGTTATACCCCAACCTGGTTATATTTATGAAGTCAAAGGAATTCTAAATGGAGACACTTCCAGTCTTCTCTTTTCATATCCCATCGATGTTGTTCAAGTCAACGTGTTCCCCTCCCAGGCCTCCATCTGCAACGGTCAAGAAATCACTTTGACAGCATCTGGCGCAAACAATTATCAATGGTATCCTTTACCATTACAGGGTCCCCAAATCACCATTTCTCCCGATTCATCTTTAAATTTATCAGTCATAGGAACTTCCTCTTTGGGATGCAAGGATACAGCATCTGCCTTCATCCAGATTAATTATTATCCCACCTACGAATTAATCTCCGACCCTTCTACTGATCATCAATCCGTCTGTATAGGAGATTCTATCCAGAAAATTGAATATCTCCTCCATCATGTCAATTCCATTCATTATCAACCCAACTCTTTCCCTCCAGGAATTTCAGCTTCTTTTAATCTTTCAAATCATAAGCTATCTATTAAGGGAGCTCCCTACCTGAGCGGAACATATGTTTACGGTGTTGAAGGTGATGGCCCCTGTGGTTCAATTTTCTTCAATGGTCTAATTCAAGTAGATCCATGCACCTCTATCGAAGAAATGGACGAAGCTAATAATGATGTGATGATCGCTTCAAATGCTGTTAGTTTTGAACTAAGAGAACCAACCACCCTTTACATTCTGGATGCTCAAGGAAAGATAGTGAGCACGTATGAATTGAATGGGAAACAATCCATCGACATCTCCTATTTAGCAAAAGGAGTTTATTTCTTTAATTTCCATACCAAAAACGAGCTGATCTTAAAAAAGATTGTGATAAAATACTAAAACGGAATCAGTTAGTTATTTTCTTTGAGTTCTCAGATGGTCAAGAGCTTTTTCATAGTCTGGCTCCTGACTTATTTCTGGTACGTATTCTACGTATGTAATTCGTCCTTCTTTGTCGATGATAACAATACCACGAGCAAGTAATCCTAATTCTTCTATGTAAAAACCATACTTATAACCGAATTCTCGATGTTTGTAATCGCTGCTTGTTATAACATTTCGTATACCTTCGGACGCACAAAAACGTTTAAGAGCAAAAGGTAAATCCATTGAGATAGTAATCACAACAACATCTTCTAGGGACGTAGCAAGTTCGTTAAATTTTCTGGTTTGTTGAGCACAAACAGGTGTATCGACCGAAGGCATAATAGAAAGAACAACTGTTTTCCCCCGAAATTGAGACAATGTAACAGGTTTTAAATCCGTATCAAACGTCGTAAAATCTTCAGACAATTTTCCTACTTGGGTCAAACTACCTACTAATGTCATTGGTTGACCTTTAAACGCAACAATGCCTTTGTGTTTTTCCATCATTTTAGAATTTTTTCAAAAATATGATAAGATCTCCAGAATTACAAAAAACTAATAAAAAGCAGGTTGTAAATATTGATTGCATAATATTTAACAAACCTATATTTGCCAAGAACTTAAGTCAGATAAAATGACATTGAATAATCTGTCTTCATTGGTTAGTTATTTAAAAAGCAAAAAGAAACTATACGAAATTCAGGAACTTGTATCTCCAACGCTAGAGATGACTGAAATTGCTGATAGAATCTATCAGAGCAAAGACAAAAGCTATCCTATTTTATTCACCAACAATAGTACTCCTTTTCCAGTTCTCATAAACATTTTTGCCAACGAGGAGCTTACAAGACAATACGTCAGATGGGATGAAGTAGCCCCTATTCTTGAAAATTTTTCTGATCTCTTCAAGCTTAAATTCAGTCGATCATCCTTTTTATTCTTGAAGAGATTTATGAAATCAAAGCCCTACAAGAGAAGATGCGCTCCTTGCCAGGAAGTAGTGAGCCGTGAACTTGGCTTTTTTGATTTGCCCATTTTGCAATGCTGGCCTAACGATGCAGGTCGTTATATTACCTTACCTCTAGTTCACACCATCGATCCCGAAACGGGTATCCAAAACATAGGGATGTATCGGATGCAGATTTACGATAACAAAACTGCTGGTCTACATTGGCATATTCATAAAGGTGGAGCTGAGCACTTCCAAAAATGGAAAGAAATGAAAAAACGAATGCCTGTAACTATTACGTTGGGCGGAGCACCGGCCCTAATTTATGCTGCTACTGCACCTTTACCTCAAGGAATTCCAGAATACGCCTTTGCTAGTTTTCTGCTCAATAAAAGAATACATTTAGTAAAATGTATTTCTAACGATATTCTAATTCCTGCTGATAGCGAAATAGTACTTGAAGGCTTTGTTGAACCTGAAGAAGAACTACGGATGGAAGGACCTTTCGGTGACCACACCGGCTTTTACTCTATTCCGGATTATTATCCTGTTTTTCACCTAGAACTTATTACACATCGTAAAAAAGCTATCTATCCTGCAACCGTCGTTGGGATACCTCCCAAAGAAGATGAACAATTGGGGCATCTTACTACACAAATTTTCACACCCATCATAAAACAAACCCTACTACCCGAACTGATCGATTTATACCTTCCAACAGAAGGCGGATTTCATAATCTTGCCTTGACTAGCATACATGAAACATTTCCTGGTCAAGCTGAAAAAGTAGCTCATGCCATATGGGGTATAGGTCTACTTTCGCTAACCAAAATTATTTTGGTTTTCGACGATGATATTCACTTACGTAATTGGTCTAATATTCTCAGTAGGATTGATCGCTCTGTCGCAATTCCTGATGACATTCTCTTTTCGAAAGGACCCCTCGATGTTTTAGATCACTCGGCTCAAAAGTTTGCTTATGGTGGCAAACTTGCTATTCTCGCCACCTCCAAATTCAAATCGAACCACATGTTTGATATGAACACCTATGAACTCCCTTTCATTCACTTATGGTTAACTCAACGAATTGCCATCATTTATCATGATCATTTTGAAGATGTTCTTACATGGCTTAAACAACATTCATTGCATCGAGATAAATTTTACGTAGTAATGGAAAAAAGATGGTATTCTGCGAAAGCTTCTTTACAGCTTTGGTTTGGACTTTCCACTTTGGATCCTGTTCGAGATTTGCATTTTATTCAAGAGAGATTCTCTCTTGTTATCAATTGTCTTTCCTATGGGAAAACGCCTTCTCCTTTTAACACCTCTTGGCCAGAAATGGTTTTAATGGATGAAAAAACTATCAATACCATTGATCAAAAATGGTCTTCGTTCAATTTTGATTTCTTTACAGAATCTCCATCAGCTATCCTACGCAAAGAAATAGAACAGTAGGTATCCTATTCCAAAAGTCACCGAAGCCATTCCATTCCATAAACCGAAATTAAGATGTACTTTTCGGTCATAACCCAACCAAACTATGACGTGCTGAACAAACAACATCAGCGAGAATAGAAAAAAACTTGTCCATACCCATTCATGATTGATTATCATGCAGAAATAAAACAAAAAAAACATTGCAAATACGTGGGAAATAAAAGCAATCACTAAAGAGTGTCTTCCAAAGCGAACAGGTATTGAAAAAAGATTCATTTTTCTGTCGAATTCTTCATCCTGCAAGGCATATATAATGTCAAATCCTGCCACCCAAAATACAACCGACATTATAAGCCAAAGCAAATAAAAATCGATATTCCCACTAGCAGCTATATATCCACCAGCTGGAGCCATCGAAAGACTCAGTCCAAGCACGAAGTGCGACAAAATGGTAAAACGCTTGGTGTAACTATACCCCAATATTACAAAAAGAGCAAGTGGTCCAAGTATGAAAGTAAGTTCGTTAATGAATGAAGTCACAAGTAAAAACAACATTGAAGCTAAGATGGTTAGAAGCAAAGCCTCACGAGGGTGTACTTTTCCGCTTGGAATATCCCGAATTTGTGTGCGGGGATTGAGAGCATCAATGTCACGATCGATCCATCTGTTAAAAGACATGGCTGCAGTACGAGCCAAGATTAAAGCTAAAAAAGTTAAAAAAAAGTTGTACCACGAAAAAAACCCAACTTCCCGGACCCCTTCGAAATAACCAACTAGTGCAAAAGGAAAACTGAATATGGTATGAGAAAATTTGATCAAACGCAAATACTTGATCACACTATACAGATTTTCGTCTAATTAAAGAAAAGGAAATGGTAGCTAAGACAATTAACAAAGAAGCAAAAACGGATATTCTACCCAAATAATCGCCATATTTAACGTAAAAAGTAATTTGATCATTTGCATAAAGAGTTACGGTAAATCCAGCTGGTTCCCAGTATTTTGTCTGTATGAGAATGTTTCCACGTTGATCAATAGCACCAGATATTCCAGTGTTTGCAGAACGAGCAATGGCACGGCGAGTTTCAATAGCACGCAAAACAGACATTACAAAATGTTGCCGATGGCCAGGTGTATTACCCCACCAACCGTCATTGGTGATAACAAAAAGCATATGAGCACCTTTTTTTACGAAATCAGCCATGAATTCGCCAAAAGCGCTCTCGTAACAAATAACCGTGCCTACAGGTATATGTCCTTCATGAAAAACTACAGGCTCTTTTGAAGATCCTAAAGTACCAGAAATTCCACCTAAATCGATGGTTAATTTTTCCAAAAAAGGGAAAAGAGTTTTGTAAGGCATGCGTTCTACACCAGGAACAAGCTTTATTTTACGATATACTTCTTTTACCTGAGACGTATCTAAGTATAAAGCAGAATTGTAAGCTTCGTATAATGTACCGTCAGAAAGTCGTCTGGTGGCTGATCCTGCTTCCTCAGGAGATATGACCCTGTAAGTAGAAGCACCTGTTATCCAAATAGCACGAGGAAATCTTGTTTTTAACATGTTCACTATAGCCGGTATACTTCGGGAATATTGAAATTGATCTTCATACATGCCTTCTTGCAAAATACTTTCAGGACAAAGGATAAAATCTATACTTGTGTCTCTTTCAGACGGTAACTGATTAAACAATCTGTCCAAGGTTTCATCGGCTGTTAGATTAAATTCCTCTTCCCATGGATCGATGTTGGGCTGAACAACATGAATACGTACAGGGTTCGATTTTTCATCGTAAGTGAAATAACGGATGTAAGAATACGCCAGTGGAACCAATATTGTAAAAAGAGTAATTCCTACCAATGTGTTCCTCAATGATTTAAATTTTAAAGATATATTTTCTTTCTCGAGATGAATCCAAAGCCAGAAGAATAATAAAAGATTGATGAATAAAATCCAAAAAGATCCTCCGAGAACACCTGTAAATTCATACCATTGAACCCACGTAGGTTTAGTGGCGAAAACATTTCCTAAAGTCAACCAGGGCCAAGCAAGTTCCCAACGATAGTGCAAATATTCAAAACTAACCCAAAAAAAGGGGAATATCAAAAAGCTTCGGAGATTATTTGAAAATAATTTCTCTCGAACCCAACCATAGATCCACACTACCAAAGCCATAAGAAAAGAATTGGCAATCATAGCAAATAGCGACCCCCAAATGGTTGAATTCCATATCCACCATGTCGTGGCTACATTCCATAAAAGAAACATTGGAAAAGAGAAAGTAAAATAACTGGTCTTTTTTCTCCCATGCAAAGAAATCAAATACAAACCATAAAAGAAAGGTATCCAAGCAAAAAAAATCAGAAAAGCCCATCCTCGCATGGGCCATGATAATGTAAGCAAAATACCTGATAATAAAAAAACGATTAACAATTTGATGTTTCTCATAGGTACTAACTCTATTCTAAAATTTGTTCAAATGTGACAAGTTCCAATTTTTCAGCAATCATGTCTCGAATTTCTTTCATGAGCAGATAAAATTTTTGATGTTTTTCAATAGGTGAAGGTTCATAAAAGTATTCTGAAACACTTGGAACAGGTGCCAGGGGTCCATCGAAAAGACGTACGATTTCAGCAATGGTAATTTCAGAAGGGTGTTTTTTTAAAACATACCCGCCTGACGATCCTTTTACGCTTTTAACATAACCAGTGTTTTTTAGGACCAACATAATTTGCTCTAAAAACTTTTTAGGTATGTTCCACTTCTGAGCAATTTGTTGCAATGATTTGAGTTGAGATGTATCCTTGGCCAACTCAATAATAGCTAAACAAGCGTATTCACATTTTCGAGAAAGACGCATGTTTTTTGACAAAAATAAAAAAACTTAGCACACACACGTGCTAAGTTCTACATAACGTGAAATATGGGTTAGAACAACCCGTAAATGTTACCAGCTTCGTCTATATCAATTTTTTCAGCAGCAGGTACTTCTGGCAAGCCCGGCATACGCATGATGGTACCTGCAATTGGTACTACAAAACCTGCACCCGCCGAAATTTCTATTTCTCTAATATTGACGATGAAACCTTCGGGTCTGCCTCTAAGATCTGGATTGTCGGAGAGCGAATTTTGTGTTTTTGCCATGCAAACAGCTAGATTTTCTATACCTAGGGAACGAATAGTTTTTAAGTCTTTTCTTGCTTGCAAAGAATACTCGACACCAGCTGCTCCGTACATTTTTGTTGCAATGGTATGAATTTTCTTTTCCAAGTCCCAATTAAGATCGTACAAAGGTTGAAAACATGAGGGGCACTCCTTGACAGCACTGAGAACCTTTTCTGCTAGTTCGACTGCTCCTTTACTTCCTTTTGCCCATCCTTCGTTGATAGCCATTTCGACACCGTGTTCTTCACACCTCTTTCTTACTACTTCGATTTCATCTTCCGTATCAGAATCAAATCTATTTAAAGCTACAACTGGCCTAAAGCCAAAATACTTCATGTTTTCGATATGCTTGTCCAAATTGGCCAA
The DNA here is from genome assembly GCA_026418905.1 of Bacteroidales bacterium. Classification (NCBI taxonomy): domain Bacteria; kingdom Pseudomonadati; phylum Bacteroidota; class Bacteroidia; order Bacteroidales; species Bacteroidales bacterium. The sequence continues at coordinate 32,708 of JAOAAK010000028.1, forward strand.
ACCTTTTTTAACATACTCGATGTTCGGGACAGAAAACTCTTCTTTTGTAGCACCGCCATGATATTTCAAAGCTCTTATAGTTGCAACAACAACAACAGCATTGGGCTTAAGGTTGCCAACCTGACATTTGATGTCGAAAAACTTTTCAGCACCAAGATCACTAGCAAAACCAGCTTCAGTAACGACGTATTCTGAAGTAGAAAGGGCAAGTTTGGTAGCAATGATAGAATTGGTTCCTTGTGCTATATTAGCAAAAGGACCTCCGTGAATAATAGCTGGTGTATTTTCAATGGTTTGTACGAGATTAGGTTTAATAGCATCCTTAAGCAAAGCAGCCATGGCTCCATGAGCATTGAGATCTCGAGCATAAACTGGTTTTTTGTCGAGAGTAAACCCAATGAATATTTTACCCAATCTTTCTTTAAGATCGTTGATATCTTTAGCTAGACATAGAATAGCCATTACCTCGGATGCTGCCGTGATATTAAAACCCGACTCTCGTGGTATTCCGTTGGCTGTTCCTCCCAAGCCTATGACAACCTGACGAAGTGCACGATCGTTCATGTCCAGTACTCTTTTCCAACGAATGGTACGTGGATCAAAATGAAATTTTCGTTCTTTGGTTTGAAGTTGATTGTCGATAAGAGCAGCCAACAAGTTATTAGCTTTCTCAACTGCTGCAATATCTCCAGTGAAATGCAAGTTAATGTCTTCCATCGGTAAAACTTGAGCAAAACCACCTCCGGCAGCTCCACCTTTAACACCAAAAACGGGCCCCAATGAAGGTTCTCTTAAAACAACAGTTGTTTTCTTCCCTATTCGATTAAGCCCCATAGCAAGGCTAATGGAAGTCGTTGTTTTGCCTTCCCCAGCTGGTGTAGGAGTTATGGCTGTTACCAGGATCAGTTTTGATTGTTTAGCTTTTTCCTCATCAATGTAACTGAGGGGAACTTTGGCTTTATACTTTCCATAAAGTTCCAGGTCTTCGGGATCGATATTTAATTGCTCTGCAATTTCCTGAATTGGCAACATAGTTGCCGCTCTCGCAATCTCAAGATCCGATTTCATAATTGATTTTTAAAACAAAGATAATTTAAATTCCGTCTAAATAAGCAAAAAAGCAATGATATTAATCATATTACCTAAATGGGATGATTTTGATGAAAAAGACTGAGTCGTTTATTCAGATCTTCCATCTGATCAAATCCAACGAGGGAAACACAAGCTCTAATCCCTTCTTTGCTTTCACTTCCTGTTAAAGACAACGAAATGGCACTGATCCCATAATGTAACAACTCATATAAAAGCTGATCACTTTCCAATCCGGGATAACTAACTGTGAAATAAAAACCATCAGCTAAAGGCTCACCATCATCCTGGTCATAAACTAGTTTAAAGCCATTAGAAAGAAATGCCTCTTTCATCAATTGAGCTTTTTTACTGTAAACAATGACGTCGTCTCGATAATTATACAATCCATCATTAATAGCTTTCAAAATTGCCAACAAAGCATACTGAGATGAATGAGCTGTACCACTACTCAAAGCATAAATAGTTCCAAAAATCATGGCGCTGGAAAAACGATCTGTTCCATAATAAGGGATAAGATCCTCGAATCTGCGCCGAAACAATGAATCAGAAATTACCATCATACCAATACGTTGACCAGCATAACTAAATGCTTTAGAACTACTAATAAGCAAAATATACTGATCGTAATATTTAGCGATGGTGGGTTGAAATGGCGGCTTTCCAGGATGACTGTAATCCTTCCTAAAATCCATTCCAATGTAGGCAAGATCTTCGACAACCACAACATCATATTTCCTAGCCAGTTCAGCAATTATTTGCAGCTCTTTTTCCGTGAAACATATCCATGCTGGGTTGTTGGGATTGCTATATAATAAACCATATACATTACCAACACTAAGCAATTCATCAAGTTTGTCTCTGAGTTTTTCTCCACGATAGTTATAGACATCAAATTGAATAAATTTTCCACCCAAAATTCTTAACTGTTGTTTGTGAACAGGAAAACCTGGATCAATAAAAAGAAATGTGTCTTTATTTTTGTTAATTCTTTGCAACGTAAGGAAAGAAGCAAAACCACCCTGCATTGACCCAACAGTGGGCAAACATCCATCAGGCGAGACGTCTACATCCAAAAAATTTTTAACAAAACGAGCAATTTCTTCTTTTAAAGAAGGTATCCCTGTCACATCAGGATAAATGGATGCTACTCCTTTTTTTAATGCATCAATTTCAGCTTCAACTCCTATCTGCACAGGTGGCAAACCTGGTATGCCCATCTCCATTCTAACGAATCTAACCCCACTTTGCTGTTCGATAATATCGACTATTTTTTTTATTTCTCGAATACTAGCCCTTGCCATAGAAGAAACCCCCACTTCTTCCATGGCTTTTTGTACTATTTCCCCCGAAATGACAACTTTCATAATTTAAATTTTTGCTAATATAAATTTTTCAGTAACATAAAGCCAATTCCTAAAAAATTTTATTCTACAACTCTTCCTTCTTTCATGGTGAAAAATATTAAAAAAATAATTCTATGTAATTTTAAAACCAAAATTATTATCATGTCAAAGATGATTAAGATTCGGGATCTAACTCTAAGAGATGGTCAACAATCTTGGTTTGCTACTCGCATGACTATGCATCAAGTTGAAAGAACACTACCACTTTATAAAGAAGCCCGGTTTTATGCCATGGAGGTATGGGGAGGAGCTGTGCCCGATAGCGTCATGCGCTTTCTGAATGAAGACCCATGGGAAAGGCTTAGCAGAATCAAAGAACAAATTTGTGATGCATCAAAACTCACTGCTCTTTCCAGAGGGCGTAATCTCTTCGGTTACAATCCCTATCCTGAAGACGTTATTGAAGGCTTTATCAAACATACCATCCAAACAGGTATTGACATTCTGAGAATTTTTGACGCTCTCAATGATTTGGACAATATCAAATCCAGTATCATTTATACGCAAAAATATGGAGGCATTGCTGATGGAGCTATTTGCTATACTACCGATCCTCAATTAGAACCTAAAAGCTGGTTTGGTGGACTTCTTAAAATTAAACCCAAATGGAAGCCGGTCTTTACCATCGAATATTTTGTGGAAAAAGCTAAAGAAATAGAACGAATGGGTGCTGACATGATTACCATCAAAGATATGGCAGGACTTGTTGATCATGTCAGTGCTGGAAAAATCATACGAGCTATAAAGCAAAACGTCAACATTCCTGTTGATTTCCACACTCATTCTACACCTGGTTACGGACTTGCTTCCACACTAACTGCTATCTTGAATGGTGCCGATATCATTGATACATGTTTGCTTCCATTTGCCGGCGGACCAGCTGCCACTGCTTTTGAAATTATTTATCTTTTCTGCAAAAAACTTAAGATTGAAACAGATGTTAACATTGAGGTAATAAGCCCTCTCTCAGACATTCTCTTTGACATACGTAATGAATTGAAAGAATTTGACAGCATCCGAAAAACTCCCCGTCGCTTCGACCTCCAAAAAGATAAACTCCCTCTGGAAATTGAAAAAATGTTCGACATTGCCATTGAAAGTGTTGAGAAAGAAGACTTCGATAATGTTCTCAAAGCTTGCCATACGATAGAAACTTTTTTTAACTTTCCAGAACCTAACGAATTGGTTAAAATTGCTCAGATCCCTGGTGGAATGTATACCAATATGGTAGCCCAACTTAAACAACTCAAACTTGAACAACATCTTCAAAGTGTTTTAAAGGCCGTTCCTCGCGTACGCATTGATGCTGGCTGTGTGCCTCTTGTTACTCCTACTAGTCAAATCATAGGAACTCAAGCAGTTAATTGTATACTTGATGAAGTTAATAATCGACCATGGTACACCACGAAAAACACTCAATTTATAAATCTCGTCAAAGGGCAATACGGCAAGACACCTGTACCTATTAGGCCAGAATTCAGAGAAATGATCACAGGATCTCCTCACGAAGTTCCCTATGATACTTCAAATTACAAACCTCAACCCAACAAAATTCTTTCAGAATATGGCAACAAACCTCTCATACGAAATGAAAAAGATCAATTGCTTATGGAGCTTTTCCCCAACGTGGCAGAAAATTTCCTCACACAAAGAGCTCGTTTAGAATACGAAAGAGAATTACAGGAAAAACGACAGGAAGAAGAAAGACTTCAAAAAATGAAAGAAGAAACATTTCTAAGCGAAAAAAAAGCTTACCATGAAATGACACCCGAAGAAAAAGCCGAACGCCTAATTTACGGCCTTTATAACTACAAATGGACTACATATTGGGAAGAAATGACAGAAAGCAACGAAGACGAACAAAACCGATCGGGTTGCTAACTTTTTCAAAAATGGAATTATTTTATCTTCCTTATTTATATGAGGGAAGTATTCATATAACGGATAAAAACATCATACGACATCTTTTCGCACTACGCCTTAAAAAAGGTGATTCTTTATATTTCACGGATGGTAATGGTAATCGCGCTTTTTCGATAATCACAGAAATCAAAAAGGCAAACGTTCAAGTGCAAATCACAAAAATTGAATCTCTAGCACCTCCTGAAAAAAAAATTATTCTTTTCGTATCACCTCTCAAAAATCCTTCACGTTTTGAATGGCTTGTGGAGAAGGCAACAGAACTTAATGTTCATTCTATTGTACCCATCCTTACCAAACGAACAGAAGGACATTTAAAAAAGATAGAGCGTCTTAAACAATTAATAATCACAGCTAGCCTTCAATCTCAAAGAGTATTTTTTCCCGAAATACATAACCCTTTCGATTTTTCAAAGGCTATCCAACAATCAAATAATTTTTTAAATCTTATTGCTTATTGTGGAATCTGTGAAAAAAAAGTGTCACTTCCTCAAATTTGTCTTAAAAAAAAGGTAGCTATCTGGATAGGGCCTGAAGGAGATTTTACGGAAGACGAAATAATGGTTGCCCTAAAAAACAACTTCATTCCCATTACTCTTGGTCAACAAAGACTGAGGAGTGAAACCGCTGCCATATCTGCTCTTTCCTTCGTATATTTGCATAATTGTACAATATGAAACTTGTTTATCTTTTATTATCGATAACAACACTATTGGGATTCTCACAAACGGGCTCCTTGAAAATTGCATTGTTGAAATATAAGGGAGGTGGTGATTGGTACGCTAACCCTACATCCCTACCTAATTTGGTAAAATTTTGTAACGAAAATATTCGAACCAATATTTCAATGGACATACCTACCGTCGAACCTGGAAGTCCCGAAATTTTTAATTACCCTTTCGTCCATATGACAGGTCATGGAAATGTAGTTTTTTCTGATCAAGAAGCACAAAATCTACGAAAATATTTGACTTCTGGTGGTTTTTTGCATATCGATGATAATTACGGCATGGACAAATACGTTCGACCACAAATTCAAAAAATTTTCCCTGATATCCCCCTTAAGGAAATTCCTCTAAATCATCCCATTTTCAAAAAACCTTACCCATTTCCCAATGGGATTCCTAAAATCCATGAACATGATGGACTACCACCTAAAGCATATGGCATTTTTTTAGACGGTCGACTTGTTCTACTTTACACTTGGGAAACCGATCTTGGCGATGGTTGGGAAAATCCTGAAGTTCATAAGGATCCTGAAGAAAAACGCCTTGAAGCTTTAAAAATGGGAGCAAACATCATCTACTATGTTTTCGTTGGCAAGTAAAAGAATTTTTCTTTTATTCCTTCTCTTTTTCCTTCAAGCATGCAAAAGAAATGAAGAAGGATTAATTATATTCCATGCAGGCAGTCTTTCTTCTTTCGTGGAAAATCTTAAGAAAGAAATCCCAACCGTCAAAATCATCAACGAAGCATCTGGTAGTGTGGAAGTAATACGAAAAGCCATTTCCTTAAGAAAACCCTGCGACGTTTTACTTCTCTCCGATGCTCGTCTCATTGATTCAATTCCCGACCATCTTATCAAATCAGCATACGTCTTTGCTTACAACAGTATGGTGCTAGCTTATCATCCAGAAAAATTTCCAAATTTGACGACTCAAAATTGGATCAATATTTTTTCAACTCGAGGAGTGAAAATCGGTAGGAGTAATCCATGTCTTGACCCTTCAGGTTACCGTGCTTTGATCATTTTAAATGAATTGAGCAAACGTTTCCCAGTTATCTCAAACATAATCCAAGAATCGAAAAATTTCATTCGCCCCAAGGAAACCGATTTAATTGTTTACTTTAATCTAAAAAATCTGGATGCTATGATTACTTACAAAAGTATTGCTCTGGAAAATCAATTTCATTTTATCGATTTTCCAGACTCTCTTAACTTTGGAGTTGATTCTCTCGACTCATACTACCGACGCTTATGTGTCAATGTTGATGAATGTGGTCATTTTTTTTGCGGATCGGCTATTGCTTATATTTTAATTGAGCTAGAAGGATCGACAAAAACAGAAAAAATAGTTGAAGTTTTGCATTTTTTACAAAGCCAGTCGGGACAGAACTTACTCAAAAAACACGGATTTCGCCCAACCTGGATTAAGATTCGCTAACTATGAAAATCCTCGTTATTCTTCTTCGCGGATTACTTATCGTCGGTGCTATGCTTATTGTTTTCATTGTTTTCATGCCTTTTCTGGGTTTGTTCATGGAAACTTCTAAACACGCCCTAACAGAAACTATGTATGATTTGAACTTTTATTTATCCCTTCTTCGTTCGATTTCATTGAGTTTGCTAAGTGTTCTTGTTTTTGGCTTTTTTCTTCTTCCTTTGAGTTATGTAATATCTTGCAAAAAGTTTCCACTTAAAGGTTTCATTTGGGCATTGTTTCAAATACCGGCTTTTATTCCCCACATTGCTGCAGGCATTGCCTTGTTTGGAGTTTTTTCTGCCCAAGGTATGTTAGGCCAAAGGTTGACGGAAGTGGGATCATTCATTGTTGGTACTCCAGCAGGTATTATGTTAAGTATGGCTTTTGTAAGCCTCCCATATTTTTTTAATACGATGGTCGCTGCTTTTTCATCAGTTCCTAAAGAAATGGAATGGATAGCATTAAATGCAGGAGCTAATCAAGTAGAGTTTTTTTTTAAAATCCTTCTCCCTTCTCTGAAAAAACAAATCATATCAGCTGGAATCAGCATGTTTTCACGTGGAGCCTCAGAATTTGGAGCTGTACTTATAATAGCTTATTATCCCAAAACTTTTCCTGTTTATCTCTATGATACTTTTCTTGTCAAAGGTCTTTCTCATGCACTTGCTTCTACTGGGCTGGTCGTCCTCTTACTGCTTATTCTTTTTTGGTGGATATATTATACTTCCCACAGAAAATAACATCTATGTTGATTATTAGGGATCTAGTGGTACAAAATCAAAATTTCAAGGCGGGACCTTTCAACTGTGAAATCAGTCCAGGTGAATGTCTTTTCGTAACTGGCGAAAATGGATCTGGCAAAACTACTTTTTTCCTTGGGGTTTCGGGACTACTTCCTCATAAGGCAAAAACATTTTCATGGAATCAGCTCGACTTACTTCAATTACCACCTCAAAAAAGACCACTATCACTTCTTTTCCAAAAGCATAATCTTTTTCCCCATATGACGGTGAAAGAGAACATTGCTTTTTCATTGAAACACCGTGCTAGCAAGACCTTTCAAGAAAAATCCACCTTAGAAGAAATCAAACATACCTACCAACTGGAATCCATTTGGCACAAAAAACCCTCATTCCTTTCTGGTGGAGAATACCAACGTGCAGCTTTAGCTCGTGCCCTATGTTGGAATCCAGATATCATAGTGCTGGATGAACCCTTTACTGCTCTTGACATTCAATGGCAAAAGGAATTGGAAATTTTAATTTACTCCCTTAGATTAAAAAACAAAATCATTTTGCTTTCCTCGCATAACCCTGAAAAAGGAATAGGTTTATCTGATCAGGTATTGATGTTAAATAAGGGGCAAGTTACATTCTATGGAAAAACATCTGATGCAATCGAACAATTGAAAATCTCCTCCTCTTACCAAGCCACTCTTGAAAATATATTTGGAATTCACAAAATGGAAAATTCTGGAGGTATCACTACTATATATATTAAGCCAGAGCTAAAGATTTATTCTTCTCAAATGATTCCTTTTCATGCTCGATTCATTCAAATAAATCCGTCCGATGTTCTAATTTCGTCCCAAAAAACTGAAACTTCGGCCCTAAATCAGATCAAAGGCATTATTGTAGCTATTCAACTTTATCAGAATATCGTTAAAGTGACTATTGACGCAGGTATACTTTTCACCGCATACATCACGATCCAATCATGGAAAAACAGACATTTTCAGGTAGGCGAAGAAGTTTATGTCATTTTTAAAGCTTCACAGGTTGGTTGGCTGCCTGATTATTTCAATATTTAAGCAATTTTACTTCGACCAATTCACATTTTTTTATAAGTTTGCTTTAAAAAAATGTTAATTGAATTTGTAAAATCCGATGACATTGAAAAGATTTCCAATCACGTCTGGTTAATATCTGATGTTGATCGCATTCCTCACCAACAATTGGAAAAGTCATGGAGTTATGTCCGAGAAAAACTAGTATCAGAGAAAAAAGCTAACGTTTTTCATTATCCAGGTGTTGACCTTTTATTTCTTCTTCCAACTTGCTCAAACATTCACGCATTTAACGAAGAGCTCAGGCGCTTAGGCAACCAAACTTATTTATTTTTCAAAAACAACAAAATTTCTGAAGCTACGCTTGTAATGGAGAAAAATGATTTTACTGGATATCTTTATTTTCTAGAGGGTTTCCTTCTTTCTAGCTACTATTTTGATAAATACAAAAGTGAAAAAGAATCATTTCGCTTCGAAAAAATCATATTACCCGAGTCTATCAAATTAGATTTTGAAGGTGCATGGAAAGAACTTACCATCATCCAAGATGCTGTTTTTTTTGCTCGTGATCTAGTAAACGAACCACCCATGGTTCTCAACTCGCAAACATTACCTCAATTAATTTCAGATAAATTGAAAGGAATTCCCAAAGTAAGCATAGAAATACTAGGTAAACAACAACTTGAAGAGCTTAATATGGGGGGTATTTTAGGGGTGAACAAGGGGAGTTTTGTAGACCCTACTTTAACCATTATTCATTACAAAGGTACGGACAAAGAGACTCAACCCATTGTATTAGTAGGTAAAGGAATTACTTTCGATACAGGTGGTATTAATCTCAAACCAACGGATGCTCTTGCAACGATGAAGTGCGATATGAGTGGAGCTGCTACTGTAGCCGGAGCATTGTATGCCATTGCTCGAGCAGGTTTAACCACTCATGTATATGGCTTAATTCCTGCTACCGACAACCGACCCGGCAGAGAAGCCTATGTTCCTGGAGATATCTTACGCATGTATAACAAAAAAACTGTTGAAGTAAAAAACACCGATGCCGAAGGGAGGATCATTCTTGCAGATGCACTAGCTTACGCCGAAGAAAAAATGAATCCAGCCCTACTCATTACTATTGCCACACTTACTGGAGCAGCTCATATAGCTGTTGGAGACTATGCTATTGCAGGAATGGAGCAAAGGGCTACCGACTATTTCCAAAAACTGATCGAAATTGGTCAAGAAGTACACGAACGTATAATTCCATTTCCCCTATGGGACGAATTTGGCGAAAGCTTGAAATCGGATGTGGCTGACATTTCTAATTCTGGCTCTCGATATGGCGGCGCTATCATAGCTGGAAAGTTTCTTGAGTTTTTTACTACCTCTCCTTTTATCCACCTTGATATAGCTGGACCTGCTTTTCTCGATAAGCCTTACCATTACTTACCTGCAGGAGGAACAGGAATAGGGGTTCGTCTTTTGTTTACATTCATTAAATCTTTAAGCATTTAATATTTTTAAGATTGTTATAAATTTGACAAACATATGCCCACCGTTGAAGTTTGCTTTTCTCCAGTTCTTTTTCCTCACATTTTAACTCAACCACCATTTGCTGCAGCGGTGGTGGATGTTCTTCGAGCAACCACTAGCATTACCACAGCCATTGAATTTGGAATCAAAGAAATTATACCCGTTTCCTCCGAAGAAGAAGCAAAAGAATTTAAAAAAAATGGTTTTATCCTGGCAGCAGAAAAAAATGGTCTTAAACTAGATTTCGCCGATATAGGCAATTCGCCTGATCAATTCATGAATCCTGAACTGAAAGGCAAATCCATCGCTTACTTGACCACCAACGGAACACACACCATTAAACTCACATCTCAAGCACGTTTGAGTGTCATTGCTTCATTTATCAATATCAGTGCGGTAACTTCCTTCTTAGCTCGTCAATCCATCAATGTAGTTATCTTATGTGCAGGTTGGAAAAACAAATTTAGCCTTGAAGATTCAATACTTGCAGGTGCGATGGTTGAAAAATTACAAGAATTTGGGCTAAAAATAGAATGTGACAGTGCTCATGCTGCCTGGGACCTTTGGAAAGTTGCTAAAAACGATGTCTTGAAATACATTCAGAAAGCTATGCATAGAAGCCGTTTGCAAAAACTTAATCTTGATTATGTTCTCGAATATTGCTTTACCCCAGATAAATCTAATAAAATACCCATTTTTGATGGTTATAAAATTTATGCCCATGAATAAGCTAAAACCTGCCTTCCTTGGCATTATACTATTTTTTTTTCACGTGCAATGTTTCTCATGGGGATTTTTCTCACATAAGTTTATCAACAAACACGCTGTTTTTTTACTCCCCCCAGAAATGATAGGATTTTACAAAAAACATATCGACTATCTTATTGAACATTCGGTAGACCCAGATAAAAGAAGTCACATCGCAGAAGGAGAAGCCCAAAGGCATTACATAGACATTGACGTTTACGGTGAAAATCCTTTTGATGTCGTCCCTCGCCGTTGGAAAGCTGCTGTAGAAAAGTATACAGAAGACACTCTCCAGAAATATGGTATTCTCCCATGGTGGATCGAAAAAATGTATTATCAGCTTGTTGACGCATTTAAAGAAAAAGATGTTGATAGAATATTGTGGGTATCAGCTAATTTGGGTCATTATATAGGCGACGCTAATGTTCCTCTTCATACCACACAGTTTTATGATGGTAAAACTCCCTATCAAAAAGGCGTTCATGGTTTATGGGAGTCTCGACTTCCTGAATTGTTTGCAAACAACTATGATTATTTCATCGGCAGAGCTCAATTTATTCACAATCCACTTGAAACTGCATGGAAAATGATCGAACGCAGTCATAGACAAGTTGACAGCGTTCTCAACATTTTCGATTCACTCTTTTTAAACTATAATCCATCCCGCATCTACGTAGTTGAAGAACGAAGCAATATCATCAAAAAACAATTCAGTAGAGACTTTTGCGAAACATACCATCGACTTCTGAATAACATGGTATATCGTAATCTTGTTAATAGCATTTACATGGTTGCCTCTTTTTGGTATTCGGCCTGGGTCTTGGCTGGGCAACCTGATCTTGATAGCTTACTAGACAAAGAAGTTAGCAAAGCTCATCGAAAAGAACTACAAGAAACCGAATACCTTTGGAAACATGGAAAACCTAAAGGTCGCCCCAATCCTGAAGAGAGTGAGGAATAGATTTTCGATCAGTTTTCTAAAAGTCCGATCAATTCATCGTAACTAAATAAGGGATAAGTTTTATCATCATTAAGATATTTATCGAATAATGCTTTCTTTTCTTTTTGTAATTCGACGATTTTTTCTTCAATAGTGTTTTTGGTAATAAATTTATAAGCAATGATGTTTTTATCTTGCCCGATGCGATGTGTGCGGTTAATAGCCTGATTCTCTACGGCTGGATTCCACCATGGATCAAGCATAAAGACATAGTCTGCGGCTGTTAGATTGAGTCCAAAGCCGCCAGCTTTGAGCGACATGAAAAACAAAGGTATTTCACCTGTTTGGAACAACTCCACCATTTTACCTCTTTGTTGCGAAGGTGTTTGACCGGTAAGAAGCAAGTACCTAATATCTTGCTTTTCAAAATATGATGTGTAAATCTGAAGATGCTTTACAAATTGGCTGAATATGATAATTCGATGATTTTCTTCCAGTGCTTTTTTGATATGTTCGACAACCTGTACAAATTTACCTGATTCGCCCTGAAAACTTTTATCGACAATAGTAGGGTGATTAGCAATAAGACGAAGCTTCATTAACCCCGACAAAACAATCATATAAGTTTTATTTCTTATGAGTGAGTTTTTGTTTTCTAATAAATAATTACGAATCTCTGACTTACGAATTTCGTAAACTTTCTCTTGCTCTTCTGTCATCATGCAATAATGGATTTTTTCTGTCAGGGGAGGCAGCTCTGGAGCAACTTGTTCTTTGGAACGCCGTAAGACAAATGGTCTAATTGTCTTTTTAATGCGGTCTTCTTTTTCAGGATCCGTCGAAAAATAGTGTTTGAATGTTTGGAGATCACCCAACATGCCAGGATTAACAAAATTGAGCTGTGCCCATAAATCAAGAATCTTGTTTTCGATCGGAGTGCCGGTTAGAACAAAACGAGCTCTTGCTTTTAACTTCAAAACACTTGCATAAATCTTGCTAGTAGGATTTTTGATGTACTGGCTTTCATCCAAAATTACAAAAAGCCATGGGATATTAGCTAATAATTCGATGTCATTTCTGAGCGTTCCATATGTAGTTAGAACGATATCTTGACAAGTCAAAAAAGGAATTAATTGATGCCTTTCTACACCTGCATAAACAACATATTTGAGACCAGAAGTAGATGAATTTATTTCATGCACCCAATTATGAACAATGGAGAGCGGAACGACGATCAATGATGGATATGAGGAATGCTCTTCTAACAACGAATTCTGGTGTTTAAACGGCAAATCTTTCCAATTGCCATCTTCAATATCTTTCTTTACCTTTGAGAGAAAGGCCAATACTTGAATTGTTTTTCCAAGTCCCATGTCATCGCTTAAACATCCACCTAATCTTTCCGATGCTAAAAAGTAAAACCAACTCATTCCATACAACTGATAAGGTCTCAAAGTTTTTTTTAATGAAGAAGGAGCAGATAAAATTGGTATATGGGAAAAGTCAACCCTAGACTTTATCATCAATCCGCTATTTTCGTCTTCTAGACTTATAAGAAGATTTACATTGGATTTGGTAATCTCAATGACGTTGTCTTTTTTAACCTTTCCAAGCAAGAAAACATCTTTAAATTTTGAAAACCATGCCGCTGGTATAACGAAAACCCTACCGTCAGGCAATATGTATTCTCGTTCATTATTCAAAATATTTTTTCGCAAGGCAGTGAACGGTATCCACGTATCATCATCTAACTTAATAATCATGTGAAGATCAAACCAATCATGAAATTTCTTAATATCTTGCTTTAATTCAATACTCTTCCAGTAGTAAGATTTTTCAAAAGCTGATACAATAGCAACATTTTTTTCTTCAAGTATTGGAAAAATCTGATTGATATAATTGATAAGCTCATGTAAAAAATCTATAGAAAAATAATTTTCATGTTTTAAGCGAAGTTCAACGGGTAAGAATTCATTTGCCTGGATTCTTTCTAAGCCAATTTCCTCCAACCAGGCAATCATTTTTTTTTCATATTGAAAATCCCTTTCAATAACCTCGAAAAAATATTCTGAATTCTGTTTTTTAAACCTAACATATCTTCTTTCCTCATGAAATGGTGAGATATATTGTCCTTGATAATTAAACTGAACAGAAAAAGAATATCCAAAAAAAGGAGATTGATTTAAAAAAAGACAAAGTTGAGGATGCTGACGTATGTAATTGACTTTAATTCCAGAAAAGAAGGGGTCGTGATAAAGAAGAATTTTTTTAACAAACTTTTGTAAATATGCATCCACCTGCTTTGATGGAACAATAATTTTATCTCGCTCAAGAAAGGGCTGTAGTTTTTTCCCGTCGACATTGGCTTCAACTCTATAAAAAGTTGTGTTGTGAATTATCCAACATGGCTCATAATTAAGAATGATTGTATTTCCATTTCGTAAATTAAGATCTTGATCATTATTTTTCAAAGTAAGCTGATATACGAGTTGATTCCCATCATATTGGAAATAAAAATTTGCCTTTAGAATATTTTTCGAAGGAAAAATTGGCTCATTTTGAATAATATTTTCATATTCACCTCTGTAAAAAAGTGGAATAGAATATTCAGACAAGATTTGAATAGCTGCATCCGTTTTTTTCCTTAGGTAACTAACCACATCTTTGAATAATTTTTCATTATCAGGGAGTTGATTGAAAAAGTCATACATTTTTACTTGTCCGCGTGTAAAGTGAGAAACTATAAACTCAGGACGGCATTCATACAGAATGCGCACTGCCTCGTATTCAGCATCGGAATATTCTTGAAGATAGGTGTTAATGTTGTTAGGAGAAATACGAATAGCTCTGTAACTCCAAAGTCCTTTTCTTAAAATCTCTACCGCATATGGTTCAATCATCCACTGAAAATCAGGATCACGGACGATAGCAAAGACCAGCTTAAAAACGCCCATAACGGACTTCTCATTTTTCTGCAAAAATAAGTCTTAATTATTAGAAAAACTCCTACTTTACAATAGTTATGGTACCATCAAACTTTTTATCATAGCGATGTGGATAAAGTATAAAATAATAGGTTCCTGCACTCACCTCACTGCCATCCCAATCATTCTTGTATGGAGAAGCGAAATATATCAATTTACCCCAGCGATTATAAATAAACAGTTCAGATTTAGGATAATTTTCTATATTTCGAATTACAAAATAATCGTTAAAACCATCTCCATTTGGAGTAATAACATTGGGCACCGTCAAGATATCATCAATCACTACCACCGGTTTAATAATAGTATCCATACACCCATATTCGTTAATTGCAATTAACATTACGTAATATGTCCCTTCAGAAGAAAAGGAATGAGATGGATTGGTTTCCGTACTAGTATTGTTGGAAGAAAGACTATCACCAAAATACCATGTAAGCAAAGTATAGCCCTGACTCAGATTATTAAAATAAACTGTAAACGACGGATCCTGCATAGAATAAATCGTATCTGGTATGGCATTGAAATCAGCTAAGGGTGACGGATAAACAGTTATCACATCATTTAAGTACAAAATAGAATCACAATCATGTTCATTCGTTACAGTTAAAATCACATCGTACACTCCTGGTTGTGTATACACATGAGTTGTGGTCTGAAGGGTATCATAAGCTCCGTCGCCAAAAGACCAATGATAAGCAATGGTAGGTGAATGAGTTTCTGTAAATGTTACCACCAAAGGAGCACAACCTTCCTGTGGTGTGATTAAAGCAGAAGCAGGTGGCTTCGGATAAAGCTCAATGAGCACGATTGAATCTTTTGCCGTACATCCAAAAGTATCTGTTACCAATAAGATATATTTTCCTGCAGGTATTCCAATGTTATTCTGCGTTGTAGCTCCATTAGGTATCCAATAATAAGAGTATCCTGGTGTTCCACCTGTCACTGTAGCATAGATAGCACCTGTAGAATCATTCTCACATCTTACATCTTCTTTGCTTAGTTGAATGAAAATGGCCGGATTATCAATAACTTGCACTTCATCGTATAACGTACAGCCACCTCCATCTGTGACTGTTACTGCATAATACCCTGCCGTACCCACAATACTGTCAGAACTCCATGGATGTGAATCAGTCACACCAGTTGACCAGACAAAGGTATAAGGAGGGGCTCCATGATTAGCTTGCGCTATGATGACCCCAGAACTATCACCATAACAAATGACGGTATCACCAACAATAGACATAGTCATGAAAGGACCACTCTGCAAATGAACAGGAGGAAAACTATGTGTACCAAAACAACATAACTCCCATGTTTCATTAAACCAAGTCAAGGGGATGTACCCGAGTGGAATATTTAAACTAAACAATGGCCCAATGGTAATGGTAAAATCCTCAGGGAAAACGGGATTTATGGGAACCTCCACTGGATTAAAGCAAATTTGTTGATCCGAATTTTCAGGATGTTCCACACACAAAGGAGGAACATTGAAAAAGGGTAATGGAGCAAGAAAAGGAATATTTAAAGTGAAAGTGAAAGCATCTAGCGAAAAAGAAAAAGCTAAGCTATCCCACGTGTGATTAGTAAATTCATTATCCATCCAATGACGAACAGGAGGGTTAAACTGACTCACACCAAAGCAAGGCCATTTAATGTATAAAATGTTGCCTACTTTAAAAACTATGGTATCGTTGGTTCCTATTTGCACTGTATCTCCCGTTGAAGGATTAAATTCAAAGTAATCGAGTGGTTGAGGAAAAACAAGTTCAGTATAAATTGTAGGACAAAATGTAAAATCTTGATGAAGGTAATTGTTCATAGAAAGCAACACGTTGGACAATATCTCATAGCTTAAAGTTATCCCCGAACCTAAATTAATGGTACTAGAGTTATAAGATAAAAGTTGCTGTATAGCCGGACCAGTTGGAGGAGGTAAAATATCTCCCATAAATCCAAGAAATGTCAATATATCCAACGAAAGCGTTAGGTAGTAATCTTGACCCTTTGCATACAAGCATTTATCACTACCAAGATAATCAGTGGTTTCAATATATGGTATGTCGGCGAAAAGATTTAATCCTATCCCCCCAATGTTATTCAAAACAAGCGGAACCACTTGACTTTGACATATAGCAGGTTGACCATTTTGAAAACACGGATAGATCGAATTACCGGTAATGGTATTAACTTCAAAAATGGTCATGGAATCGTCGGGAACAGAAATATCAAGTAAAGAAATGTTGGTACAACCCACAAAACAAATCTGACCAATAGCCTCCACACTTAATCCAAAATCAAGATCAAGATTAACAACTCCAGTCTCAGGAAAATGAGTAGTTAAATCCCATCCTGGTAAAACTGTATAGTCAGAGTATATAGGAAAATACTGCCCTGGCACTGGCGTGCCGGGAGATGGAAAGGTAAGTTGTATGTCCACAGGATAAGATACGTCTACACTCCCAGAACTAAAACCGTACAAAGAAAAATCACTCCCTATCATCAAATAAGTATTAATGTCAATTTCAGCTCCAAAATCTCCAAGTAAAGTATGCTCAATTTGCCCAATGCTTGTAGATTCATTGAGTTCATATTGAAAAATAGGTTGGTTGATGTTAAGTGTCCACGTAGACCCATTGGGGCCCCACATGTATTGATTGGTCGTAGCCCAATTGATTTGATGATGGACATCAAATGTCTGCCCCTTTAACAAAAAAAAGCACGTAATTAGCAATATCCCCCCTTTCAGTTTCATAATATTTATAATTATTTTGACCTCAAAGATTGTATGGAGTTAAAGACAGTTTCTTTAAGCATTTTGTACGACAAAGATGGCATCGTAACACTGATATAACATGTAAAGTTATTTTTTCCAGCAATAGCAAGAATTCGTATTATTTCTTGTGGTTGATCACCTTCTAGGTAAAATTGTGAAACGTAAGCATTTCCAAGAAAACCTTCTTCATTGAATTTTAATGGTACACTTTCAATTAAATTGAGTGAATTCTTGGTCAATTGCGAGGTACTAAATCCTTCTATGGCTTTCTGGGCATTTAAGCCGGGAATTTCTTTAAGTTGGAAAACAGCACCTGCACTAGAACTTTTATATACGATTTCATCAGGAGAAGTTGATACCAATTCAAAACTCTCAGGAGGTGTAAATATCACAAGCTGTTGAGTCCAAATCATTATCCCCCCTAGGAAACCTGCCAAAAAACCAATTATTTTCATAAATTACTGTTTTATGCAAAGATAATAAAATTTCACGCAAATCAATAATTATCTTTTAATCTCTACACTCAATCACCTATGAAAAAAATTCTACTCCAAAAATATTCTCTTATCTATGCAACACGATAAAAGGTAAAGAAATGAGAAAATTGTCTTTGTCAGCGATTTGCAAAACATATACACCATTTTCGAACATCGATGTGTTAATTTTCATGCGAGAATTAGCTTCAAAAGCTTCTGTCGTTCTATAGATTTCTTTTCCATCATGCGAACAAATAACTATCATTACTGAAGGAGTAATTGACAGATTACTTTGTAAGAGAATGTAATCATCAGAAGGATTTGGGAATAATAAAAAAGACGGATTTAATTTTTCTTCGAGATTAGCCCCTTCTCCAATAATAATGTCATCGAGAAACAGATTGTTGCCATAACCACTTATAGCTCTAAAACGGAGCATTACGTTATTCATGTTAGCCCATTGACTTAATCCTACACGTTCGATACGCCAATCTTCGGGATTTGGATTAAGGTATTGCGAAGTTAAATAGTTAGAAACTGTAGCAAGATCTGGATCTTGCTTTTTCCAAACATTAGTCCAGCTTTGACCACAGTTGGTACTGACATCAACTTGTAGTAAATCAACATAGTTTGAGTTATATTGTACATGAGCTATTTTAAACGAAAGTCCCGGATGTGATATTCCAGTAAAATTTAGAGGACCCACATATAAATCATCAATAAACCCTCCTGGCGCAAAATAGAAATTGATGAAAGCTGAACCACCGTTAGCGTCTTTTCTCATCCACGTACGTCCATCCACATACACGTCCAACATTCCCATATGGTCGGGAGGAAACTTGGAAGAAGAAAAATCTTGTGTATAAGGAACAGAAATAGAAAAGGGAAATAGATTTATAGCTTTAAAAAATTGATCATTGCTAGATCTATAATCTACATTTCCATTGGGATTCATAACTCTTACAAAATATTTGAGATAACCTTCTTCTTGCGAGCTTATTGATGGAAGAGAAATAGTTGCCTGATTCCCTGGTGAAATAGCTTGCACCACGTGAATAGTATCAGAAATAATATTTTGAAAACCGTATTCAATATCAAAAAAATTAACATTTTGTAAACCGACATTTTTCACTGTCACATTGGATGAAACTGTGTTGTTACAAGATAGGGAGGATAACCCTGATATCGAAAAAGCCTGTAAGTCATAAGGAGGCAAAGGAACTTTTTTCCCATGACCTGAAAGTATTTCTTTTTTGGATTCAGAAACGAAAGCTACTACTTCCAAGTTAGCTACTTCGGCCAATATGTTTCCATATTGCTGCGGCACTTGATAGACTATCACAGTATCCCAGAAAGTACCTGCAGTGGTTTGAGGTATTTTAACTCCCCATTGTCCTGTAAGCAAAGTTCGTAATACATGTTTTTGGTAGTACAAACCATCTGGTCCCATCCATGATGGATTAGAAGAAGCTCCTGCTTGGGGACTTTGAATTTCATCTTGTAGGATAGCTACATTCAAGTAATTTTTGGGATTCGTTGCATTGGCAGTGTAATATACTTCAACCAGAATGGTAAGAGTTCGTGTGGAATAATTCACATTGACATCTACTGCCACATTAACAGGAGAAGGCGTATTTAAAATCTGATTAGTATAGTTTGCCCACTGTGTATAAGGAACTAAAATGGTACCTGATAAAAACTCATGTCGATTGATCATCCCGTCAGGATAACCTTGTACTCCGGCTAGCATAGCTAAAGAATCGCCAAAAGGAGTTCTCAGATCTGGTTCCCCTGGACCAGGATTAGCAAATGGGCCCTGATGAATATTAATGACCCACACCCTTCCAGGATTAGCATTTTTTATTTCATCAGATATACGATGCCCAGTAGGACAAACACTGCAATACATCCCCGTAAACTCCTCTAGAATTGCATTTTTGTTCTGAGGAGAAGTACTGACGATGGTCTGTGAACTCAACGATAAAAAAAAGAAAACAATTACCCAATAAAAAAATATTTTTTTCATAATAGTTTTTAACAAATGTAGTAAAAAATTTTAAATACCCTATTTTTTTTATCATCATCTTCGATAGAAAAAAACTAAATAATAAGACTTATCGAAACTCGCCTAACTTTCTTCTATATCTCTATTTTTCGCGCCTTTTGCTATATTTTCTCAAGATATTTGTTAGTTCATATTTTATATTTTCGTTCAAATATCTCTTCCTGTATAAAATAACACTCATCACGAGATAAAAACCCATTACATTTTTTACCGAAGGATAAAAATGACGAAGATCCAAATAGATAATCCAGGAAACAACTTTGCTGCTTTACTGTCATAATCCTTTTTAATTTGAGTTTACTTAAATGTTTTTTTTCAAAGTTGAAAATTTTTCCAATATGAAGCAAGAATTGGTTTCATTGGTAGATAAGCCTATGCATATATAATAATTTTAAGCCATTCTCTTCCACAATATTACCTATGACTTATTAAAATCAAAATGCAATTATGGTATACCTTGCATTAAGAATCATTGTATTTAGCGACTCGAGTGCTATTCATCAAAGGGAAAAATTAATTTATTAAAAAATACTTACTTTGCAGACTAAAAACATTCATATGTCAATTCGGTCAAAAACGAAAGAATTAAGTGCCCGCATGCGAAGTGCCAGAGAGGGTGGAGGAAAAAAAGCTGTGGCCAAACAGGTTGCGATGGGCAAACTCACAGCTCGCGAAAGAATTTTGGCCCTTTTAGATCCTGATTCCTTTCATGAATATGATCTTTTCGTAGAACATGCGGGTAGGGATTTTGACATGGACAAAAAGTATCTTCCAGGGGATGGTGTAATTACTGGAACGGGAACCATCAATGGTTACCCTGTTTGTATCTATGCACAAGACTTTACGGTAGCTGGTGGTTCTTTAGGCTTTATGCATGCTAAGAAAATCACAAAAATCATGGATCACGCTTTGAAAATGAAGATGCCCATCATTGGAATTAACGATTCTGGTGGAGCACGTATTCAAGAAGGTGTAAACTCACTAGCTGGCTACGGAGAAATTTTCTATAGAAATAGTATCGCCTCAGGTGTCATTCCTCAAATTTCAGTGATTTTAGGGCCATGCGCTGGAGGTGCTGTATACAGCCCTGCATTGACCGACTTTGTTTTTGTTGTTGATAACATATCTAAAATGTTTATTACTGGTCCTGAGGTCATAAAAACAGTCCTTGGAGAAGAAATTTCTATGGAAGAACTTGGAGGTGCAAGAATACACGCTGAAAAAACTGGTAATGCTCATTTTTACGCACGCACTGAATTTGAATGTTTTATGCAGATTAAAAAATTGCTTTCTTTCATTCCATGGAATAACATGAAGAAAGCCGATCCTTTCCCTCCATCTAACCCCAAAAGAGATTATAAAATTGAAAAAATTTTCCCCTCTGATCCTAAGGAGCCTTACGATGTTAGGAACATTATCAGAGCCATTGTTGACGATTCTGATTTCTTTGAAGTACAACAATTGTTTGCTCCTAACATCGTAATTGGATTTGCACGTATTGAAGGTGAAACTGTTGGATTCGTTGCTAATCAACCTCTATACCTTGCAGGTGTTTTGGATGTGGATAGTTCAGATAAAGCTGCACGTTTTATTCGCTTTTGCGATTCTTTTAACATTCCTATTGTTACCTTGGTGGATCTTCCAGGTTACCTACCTGGAGTGGATCAAGAACATAGCGGGGTCATTCGTCATGGAGCCAAGTTGCTATATGCTTATAGCGAAGCCACTGTTCCTAAAATTACCGTTATTTTACGAAAAGCTTATGGTGGGGGTTATATAGCCATGGGATCTCGTCACCTAAGAGCAGATTTCGTATTTGCATGGCCTACTGCTGAAATTGCTGTAATGGGCCCTGAAGGTGCTGCTAATATTATTTTCCGCAACGAAATTCAACAAGCTGAAAATCCTGAAGAAGTAAGACAGAAAAAAATTCAAGAATACCGCGAAAAATTCGCTAACCCTTATGTAGCAGCAGCTTTTGGGCATATTGATGCAGTCATTGATCCTCGAGAGACAAGAAAATTTGTAGCTCATGCTCTAGAAGTTTCTTCACAAAAGAGCGTAAGTAGACCACCTAAAAAACATGGAATTCCACCGTTTTAAATTTTCCGCTCATGAAAAAAGACAAAGAAAAACCTGAATATCATAAATTTTATTTTGAATCAGGCGAATTTTATGGCTTGCCGACGGAAAAATATTTAAATCGCAAGCCATATAGACCTCTCAATCCAAAACATGTTTTATCAATTATCCCTGGTATCATTCGGAAGATTTATGTTAAACCTAATCAACTTGTAAAAGAAGGAGATATATTACTTGAATTGGAAGCCATGAAGATGTATAATAAAATCCTTGCTCCTATGACTGGGAAAATTAAACACATACATGTTAGTCCGGGAGATAAAATTCCAAAAGACTTCATCATGATTGAGTACTATTAATTTAGATCTCATTGCATTTAAAAATCCATGTCCTCATAATTTTGATTTTCCCTATCTCTTTTTTTCCTGTCGCGAGGCTTGTAGTCTCCTTTTAATTTCCATGTCAGGTTTAGCATGACAATGGGGGATTCATGCTTGTGTTGATTGATGAAAAAATACGTGGGCTGATCGAAAATGATTTCAAATTTTTGCGTCATAAAGATGTCCATCGCGTTCAAAGAAACTATTATTTTGTCTTTTAAGAAAGATTTTCGAAAACCAGCATTTACTGCCCAAGAGGGCTGACGAGTTCCTTGCCCAGTAAAACGGGGGCCATTAAACATGCCAGTAAATTGTAGTTCAGTCATATGAGGCAATTTGAAAGTTTGATTGGTTTTTAACGACCAACCTCTTGCATCACCTGTAATGGAAGTTTCAATATTTTGTCCATTGATACGCGTCCAATAATATTGCCCACTTATAGTAAAATTCCACCATTTTTGTGGTTTTCCAGAAAAAGTGGCATCTATACCAGTCGAAACTGCACTTTGATAATTTTGCCATGTCATGATAAAAACAGAATCATTGATGCTTTGTCGATAACGAGTTATCACATCGGTCACATATTTATAAAAAACAGAAGGAATGAAATTGAACTTTTTTCCATATAAAGCATACGAAAACTCTACTGAATGAATGTATTCGGGTTTTAGATATGGATTTCCTGCTCTAATGTTAGGATAATTGCTATAATCTTTAAAAGGATTTAAATTAAAAAAAGAAGGGCGATTTATCCTTCTGCTATATGTCAGTTGAATTTGATGATTAGGTCGTATCATGTGAGAGATGGCTCCACTTAAAAAAATGCTTTTATAAACATTGATATTATCAGCAGAATCAATCAGATGCACATTTGTTTGAGCATGTTCTAGCCTAATTCCTCCAGAAGCACTCCATCTTTTCCATTGCTTTTTTAATACTCCATAAAGAGCAGCTATTTGTTCCTTAAAAATATATGTGTACAATAACGTATCATTTTGTTTCCACTGAAGTTGATTGAAATCATACCACAAGTTTTCATTTCTAAAATTCATCAGACGCAGGGATCCTTCAAATCCTGCCTCCATCAACATACTATCAGAAAGAGGATAAGACCAGTTAATTTTACCATTTCCTATTTGATGTTTTGTGGCTCTTTGATATAGCTGCCAATTAGTTAACTGAGATTCAATGCTATCACCTTTAAAAAAAAGAAAACGATTAAATGACGTATCTATAAATTTACTGTTGCTCCAAGAAAAATCAATAGTTAATTCTTCTTGAGGCTGTTTAAATCTTTTCATCATATTAATCGCCAGATCTGTATTATGTCCACCTCGCGTATAGTTATTCATGGTAATAAAACTCAAGGTCGTATCGCCAGAAGGATCTTCGTAAAATGAATTAGTCTTGTCTTTTCCTATTCCTTCATTAAAAAAAGTCGTAACGGAAGCAGATAAAGTCCATCCTGGTAAAAAATACCAATCGCCCCCAAATTTAACAGAATAATTTTGCATGAGATCACTTCCGTTTGACTTTTGAAATAAATAGTATTGATCCAATAAATAATATGAAAATCTTTCTCTTTTTCCCATCTGAAAGCTTTGCCTATTTGATCCGTCCAGGTTAAGAAATACTGAATACTTGTCGGTAGAATAATTGAGAGCAAAGTTTCCATTGTATTTATTTTTAGATCCTATGCCCATGGTTAATATTGAATTAAACCCCGATCCTTTCTTTTTTTTCAATATCAAATTTATGATCCCTGTCATCCCTTCGGGATTATACTTTGTTGATGGATTGGTCAGTATTTCTATTCGTTCGATGTTGGAACCTTGTATTTGCTCTAAAGCTGCTCGACGATTAGACCCAGTTAACGTGCTAGGACGACCATCTATTAGCACAAGCACATTTTCACTCCCTCGTAAGCTAATATTGCCATCTTGATCTACTTCAATACCAGGAACATTACGCAACAAATCCAAAGCTGTACCTCCCTGCGAAGTAATATCCTCCTTTACGTGTATTACTTTTTTATCTAATTCCAACTCAATTTGAGGTCTATCGTCTTCGATCGTGACTTCCTTTAGTCGATAAGTGGAAGACATTAAATATATTGTTCCCATATCTATCGACGCATTAGGCAAAGATGTCTGAGGAGAAATCTGTACAGGTGAGACTGTTTTTGGAGTATAACCCAAAAAGCTAAAAGTAATGCGAAACTTCCCAGGGCGAGGAACAGTAATGTTAAATTGACCGTTTTCATTAGTAATACCTCCAGTAACCAGAGATGAATCTTTCAACAAAAACACACTGACCATACAATATTCTATAGGTTTTTTGGATAAAGAATCCAATACAACCCCTTTTAAAGTCCAGGAAAATGAAGTATGATCATCGCGTTGAGCTAAAATCAAGCCATTCCAGAAAAATGGAAATAAAATAATAAGTTTTTTCATAAAGTTTTTTCTTTTAGACAGTCTTATTGTTTTTTTCTTTCGATAATGTATATGAATAATTTTTGATAAATTTGCTCAACAATGTAAAATTTTCATTATGAAAAAGTTTCTTATTCTTACCGTATTTATGAGTTACATTTTGTGCTTGTCTGCTCAAAATGTTGATTCTGATAACATCTTTTATCAGGATCAAAAGAAAAAATTAGGTAATGAAAAAATGCCTATTAAAAGTCTTGCGGGTTCTACTATTGCTTATACTGGAGGAGGCTATATTGCTGGGTCCACCATGATTTTAACATTTCAATTAAATGTTGTATCTAACGATTGGGAGTTTGTCGATGGTGTAAGTATGACGTTCCCTTCAGGAATTACCCCCTTGGAATCTGGGACTAGCAATCCATTAGCAAACCCCAATGGTTGTTCCGGAGCAAATGTAAACCTTGTAACTCCTGTTTCTGGTCAAACCATCATGTGGGGCACTAGCAATCCAACTGGCTGCGGAGCCTTGGATCAAGGAATATATAATTTTCAGGTAAACGTATCTATCCAACCATCCGTTACAGGCCCAAAAACCATTAACTATACCATTTACGGAGATGGATATGGAAGCAATCCTCATGTAATTAATGGGTCTATCGTAATTAACCCTGCTCCATCCTTAGAACTGAAAGTCAATCAACTCTTTTTATCTAACTATTATATCCTAGATAGTACCATCAAACCCTCTGTTGAAATCAAAAACATGGGCGCAAGTAATGCACTAGTAGATGTTGTTTTAAACATTTTAAATTCCTCTAACACACTGATTTATACAGATACATTTTCTTTGTCGCTTCTCCCTCTTCAGACGGATACTGTTAATTTCACACCTCTTACAGCTTCACCTGTTGGTAGCTATACAGCAAAAGCTACCATCCTTATCTTAGATAATGATACTACTAACAATTCATTACAAAAAAATTATCAGGTAGTTATTCCAAAATATGCTTTTGCTTTTAACGCTTATGATCCCACAAGCACCATACCTACTGGCCCAGTCAAAATAGAAATCCCTACGGGTAAAATCACATCTCTCAGTTCGTACAACGGAGATTTTATGAGTGGAGGAGATTTTGTCAATGGAACATGGTATACTTCTCAATACAGTAACACCCAAAACTCAAAAATTATGACTATTGATACTACATCAGGAACGATCACAGAAATTGGTGCAAGTGGCCTTTCTCTCACGGGTCTGGCATACGATGTTAAAACTGGTTTCCTTTATGGTTCTGCATACGACGGAAGTAATTCTAATTTAGTTAAGATTAATATTTCAACTGGTCAATCTTATCCTGTTGGATCCATATGTTCGGGTATCATCATTGGCATTGCTTGCGATTCTGCAGGTAATTTATATGGTATCAATCTTAATGACAACAACTTATATAGCATCAATAAAACAACGGGAGCGGGAACCATCATTGGTCCTTTAGGGATTGATATCAATTATGCTCAAGATATTGGATTTGATCGCAACAAAAACAAGTTATATGGTACACTCTATTCTAGCTCCGGCATTCTTGCAGAAATTAATACAAACACTGGGCAAGCAACCATTCTTGCTACATTTCCCCAAGAACTTGATGCGTTGGCTTTCCCGTATAATTTAGCACCTATAACAAATGACATAGCTGTAATGGGAATTAATCCTATTCCTAAAGGTTGTCACCTTTCCGGCTCTCAATCTATCTCTGTTAACCTATTCAATCCTTCTTCTTCTCAGCTTTTCAACATCCCCATATCCTATAAAATCAACGGTAGTTCTCCTGTAACAGAAATTATCACAGTTACCATTCCCTCTCAATCCAGTTATGTATACACTTTTAATCAAACTGCTAACTTATCTCAAGACGGCGTTTACAACATCGTAGCATATACATCTCTTCCTGGAGATAATAATTCTAGCAATGACACAGCAAAAACCATTACCAAAAACTTTCCCTCACTTCAAATTCCTGTATCATTTGGCTTTGAAACACCTGAAGAAAACGAAACATTTACCATTATCGACGAAAATGGTGGTTCCACATGGAATATCGGTAAGAATCAAAATTATGCACGCACGGATAGCGGATTTGCTTATTATATGTATAATCAAGCTCTACCAGGAAAAGATTGGTTAATCACCAATTGTATTTCTATGGAAGCAGGCAAAACATATCAACTCAACTTTTACTACAAAGCTTTTGATAGCAACTATAATGAAAAAATGAAAGTTTTTCTAGGAACTAGCAATACTGTCAGTGGTATGACAACGCTATTAACAGATCTCGGACTTTTCAATCATACCACATATCAGCTTGGATCGAAAACATTTACTGTTCCCTCTACCGGAGAATATTATATTGGATTTTACGCTTATAGTACCCCAGACCAATTTGCCATTCTTCTCGATGATATTTCTATTAGCGATGTAACTGACATTGTTGAAATAAATAATGATGTTTCTTTTAAAATTTATCCCAATCCATCTTCTGAGCTAGTATTTATAGAGGGAACCACTTGCAACAGCATGATAAAAATTTACAACACTTGTGGACAACTTCTATATGAACACATTGGAAAAGATAATATTACTACCATACCTGTTCTACACCTTCCTTCAGGAATGTACTATTTGCACATCATCGATCACCAAACAACACAAACTATTCCCTTACAAATTCTGAGATAATAAAATTCATTAAATTCATACCAGCCGCCTGCTTGGCGGCTTTTTTATTTGCGTAAATTACGATAAGAGAAAATTTTTCACTTCTATAATGGTTTTTGCAATGGCGTTCTCAAGGTCATCATTAACTATAATCACATCAAATTGAGGCTCAAAAGATAATTCATACAAAGCCTTAGCAATTCTAGTCTCTAAAGTCTGTTCGGTTTCTGTGTGCCTATTTATGAGTCGCTGACGTAAAACTTCTAAACTAGGAGGTTTAATAAAAATACTTAGAGATCGATTCCCAAAAAATCTTTTGAGTGAAACAGCACCTTTTACATCTACGTCGAAAAGGATAATTTTTCTCTCCCTCCAAAGTCGGTCCACTTCGCTCTTTAAAGTTCCATAAAATTGACCAGGATAAACCTCTTCCCACTCGACGAATTCGTCGTTGATGATTTTATCTTTAAACTCTTCTACGGTTAAAAAATAATAATCCACTCCATGTTTTTCACAACTACGTGGAGGCCTTGTGGTAGCAGAGACAGAAAAAGCAAAAGGAAAATTTAATCGTTTCATAAGTTCATGCACGATGGTTGTTTTTCCACCGCCACTGGGCGCTGAAAAAATAATTACCTTTTGATCATCATTAGAGGACATTACTTAACTGCTCTTTAATTTTTTCTAATGCTGTTTTCATTTCGACTACCAATTGCTGAATTTCGAACATATTGCTTTTGTTTCCTAGGGTGTTAATTTCCCTCCCCATTTCCTGAACTATAAAAGTTAATTTTTTCCCTTTCAGTAGATTCTTCTCATCCATCGTAACATCTTTAAAATAATCTAAGTGATGTTTTAGTCTTTTCAACTCTTCATTGATATCTAATTTATCAGCGTAATAAATAAGTTGTTCTTCTAATCGCCTTTCATCAAATTCCAAGTCGTTTTGTTTTTTCCACATCCTGAGTTCATCCAAAAGCTTTTTCTTATATATTTCAAGGCGTTTGTCGCTCAAAGAAAGAATAGAGAAGTAGTTTTCTTCGATAAAATGAAGTTGTTGTAATATGTCATTTTCCAATGATTTACCTTCTTCGAGACGATATTGCATAAGTTCATTACAAATGTCCTTTAACTCATTCATAAAAGTTAGGAAATCTTCTTCGGGTATTTCATCTTCCGATAATCTGAATACATCGGGAAGGCTCAGTAAAATCTGCATCCAATCACGCTGAGGGTTTTTAATTTGAAGTTGGTCTTCCAGCTCTAACAATTGTTGATAATACCAAGACGCAATTTCAAAATTAAAGACATGAGCTGTCGCAGTAATATTCTCTAACCTGACATGTAGATCTATTTTCCCCAATTGCAAAATATCAGCTAAAATTTTTCTCACTTCTGCTTCTCGTGCTCGAAAAACAAAAGGTAATTTCAAATTGATATCTAACACTTTTGAGTTAAGGGAACGTAATTGCACGCTAAAAGCAAAATGAGGGGTTATCACTTGCCTTCTGGCAAAGCCAGTCATGGAATATATCATATTTATTTTTTTTGATTTACTTGTTTTCTAGACAATTTTTGCTGGAAGAAATACAACTTTTGTAAGGCTTCAATTGGGGTAATCTGGTTGATATCTAGTCCTTCTATTTCTTGACGTAGTTCTTCAAGCAAGGGATCATCGAGTTGGAAAATACTAAGCTGAACTGGCATCGTAATTTGCCCTGGAGTAATATCTGCTTCGGCTCGAATTTTTTCAAATTGGTGAAGTAATTCTTCAGCTCTTTTTACAATTTTCTCAGGTATGCCAGCCATGCGTGCGACATGAATGCCAAAGCTATGTTCACTTCCTCCTGGAATCACTTTATGTAAAAAAACTATATGATCATGCATTTCTTTAACTTGTACATGATAATTCTTTATTCGTGGAAATCGATTTGCTAGTTCATTCAATTCATGATAATGGGTAGCAAAAAGAACTTTGGGCCTGTAAATGGGATGATTATGAAAATATTCTGTAATTGCCCAGGCTATGGATATTCCATCGTACGTTGCTGTTCCGCGACCTATCTCATCAAGGATGATCAGACTTCTACTAGTGAAATTATGCAAAATACGAGAAGTTTCAAGCATTTCGACAAGAAACGTACTTTGTCCGACTGATATGTTATCCGATGCACCGATACGAGAAAAAATCTTGTCCACCAACCCGATTCTGGCAAAACGAGCTGGCACGAATGAGCCACATTGAGCAAGAAGAACAATCAATGCAGTTTGACGAAGGTATGCAGATTTGCCAGACATGTTTGGGCCCGTGAGAATAATAATTTGTTGTTTATCGTTATCTAAATATACATCATTTTCTACATACTTCTCACCAGCTGGTAAGACAGTTTCAATGACAGGATGTCTTCCTCCTTCGATGTGGATAATCATGTCTTCCTGAATAGAAGGTCGAACATATCTATGCTCTATAGCTACTTTTGCCAGTGAAAGAAAAACATCTAGTTGGGCCAAAAAAATGGCAACATCTTGCAACGAAGGAATATATTCTTGCAGTTTTTTTAAAAATTGGAAATATAATTCTTGTTCGATTTGCAATATTTTTTCTTCTGCACCAAGAATTCGAGCTTCATATTCTTGTAATTCTGGAGTAACATAACGTTCAGCATGAGTCAGAGTTTGTTTTCTTATCCAATGCTGAGGGACTTTATGGCGATGTGTATGAGTAACTTCAAAATAATAACCAAATACGTTGTTAAAACCTAACTTCAGTGATGAAATTCCTGTTTTGTGTATTTCTTCAGCAAGAAGTTTTTCCAGAAAATTTTTGCTATCATGAAAAAGCAAACGAAGTTCGTCAAGTTCTTGATTAATTCCTTGGCGAATGATTCCCCCTTTTTGTATTTGAACAGAGGGATCGTCCACAATGAAAGAATTGATTAAATCATGAACATTGTTTAGATTAAATTGTGAAGGAAGAAAATTTTTGCATGGGTCTTCCTTATGTAAAAAATTGTAAATTTCTTCTGCAACTTTAATGGAATGCTTCAATTGAATAAGTTCACGCGGAGATACCTTTAAAACAGCTAAACGTCCAACAAATCGTTCAATATCAATTATTTCTTTTAATTTTTGCTGCAAAAAAACTATTTTCTCTGAATATCGAACGAAAAAATCAACCGTTAAAAGGCGCTCATCTATTTTTTGCTTAGAAAAAAGGGGTGTGGTTAGCCACTTTCTTAGTAAACGACTACCTGCCGGAGTAACCGTTTTATTCATCACATCATACAAAGCTCTACCTTGTTCGTGCAATGGGTTAAGTATCTCCAAATTTTTCAATGTAAAATTGTCTATCCAAACGTAATCTTGATCATGTAAAAGAGAAATACTTCGAACATGAGATAATTCTTCTGTTCGGGTTTGTTGAATGTAATACAAGCATGTTCCTGCCGCAATTTTTGCCTTCATCAATTTATCCAATCCGAAAGATGACAAAGAAACTACTTTGAATTGTTTCAACAAAGTGTCTTCAGCAAATTGTTCAGTGAAAATCCAATCTTCCAAAATAAAAACATTAAAGGACCCAAATACCATAAAAAATTTTTCACGCCAAGAACGAGGAATCAGTACTTCACTTGGTTGAAAATTATGCAACCATCTTGCAACTTGCTCAATGCTTCCTTCAGCAGCAAAAAATTCACCAGTAGATACATCAATAAAAGCAACACCAGCCGTTTGATGCTGAACAAATATCGAAGCAAGATAATTGTTTCTTGTATTGTCTAACACATTTTCATGAAATGTAACTCCAGGTGTTACAACTTCCGTAACACCTCGTTTTACAAGCTTTTTAGCAAACTTGGGGTCTTCCAATTGTTCGCATATGGCAACTCGTTGACCTGCTCTAACCAATTTGGGTAAATAAACATCTAGTGCATGGTAGGGAAAGCCGGCCAGTTCCACATCAGCAGCTGCCCCATTACTTCGCTTAGTTAGCGTAATATTCAAAATTGATGAGGTTATCACAGCATCCTCACCAAATGTTTCGTAAAAATCACCTACACGAAACAATAAAATGGTACCAGGATACTTAGCCTTAAGCTCCTGATATTGACGCATAAGTGGCGTCGGAGCAAGACCCTCTTCCTTTTTCATCTTATGCTATTATCCCCTTATTTTACCACCAGGGTAATATCGTATTTTTCAGCAAATTTCTTCTGTGCTTCAAGAAACTTTTCGTTGATTCTTTGTTCTTTTTCCTGAACCAAATGTGCTATAGAATCCCACTTTTTTTTGTTGTCCCAATAAGTTTTTTCAGTCGTCATTTTTAAAATATCTATTAGTCGTGCATATTCATTTTTTGCACACCGGTAATTGGTATCAATAAAATCCATGAATGCTTTCCGTAAAATGTCTTCATCATCAAAAGGCTGCATGTTTATATATTTTGCTTTCATTTCTTCCAGTAAACGAACATGCTCGACGTATCTTTTTTCGATTTGTTGATAATTCGTATCCTGAAAAACATCTACCAGTTTATTGATGGACTCTATTATTAACCTCTGATCTGCCACCACTGCATTGTTAAATTTCACCGCATCTTCGCGCGTTCTCGAACAATTATAAATACATATTAAACAACTCAACAGCAGAAAAAATTTTTTCATCATATTCTCTTTTTTTTACAAAATTAGACAATATATTAATTGATTAAGCTTTTTTATTCATGGTTATTTTTTATTTTATTAAATTTGCAAACAAAATCATTTTTATGAAAATATCTCGTTTAATGTTAATTGGTATGCTGGTTTTTTTAATGACCAGTTGTTTGACAGTGGAATATAAAAAATATGTGTTTGAATTTACCGGTAAGAATTCTGGGAAATTAACGATCACGTATTACAATATTCACAGTCAAAAAGACGATACTGTAGATGTATCAAGTCAGGATTTTGAAGAACTTATCAATGACTATCTTACTGGAAACAAAATTGAAAGCTATTTTCCTTTAGCAACTAATTTTCAGAAAAGACTTTTTGTGGAAAACAATCAATTATGTGGTGAAATTACAATGGAATTTAATTCCCTCGAAGCTGTGCGACTGATGCAACTTGGGAAAAAAGGTCCTATCGTGATGGATTTGAGCAAAACTATCGATGGGGAAACCTTTGAATCTACTAATGGAACCTATGGTAATTCCGATTACATGAACATTGTATATTGGCCTGCCAACGCTAAAAGGTTGGAGGTAGTCACGTCTGTCACTAAATATAACCCTGAAAAATGCGTACTTCTTACTGCACATTATTATAAGTGGAAATAATGACAAGAATAAATCCGCTACTTATTTTCTTCTTTTTTTCGCTTAACATATGTGCTCAGGTTAAGTATGAAACCAGTGAAATTGACAAATGGGTAAGTGAGTATTCTCGCTTTTTCAGTAATATCAAAGGATATCCTGGTTATCGTGTTCAGATTTTTTTCGAAAGTGGTAATTATTCTAAAACAAAAGCACTTGGTGTGAAAGCTAAATTTATATCTCTTTATCCAGACATTCCAGTCTACGTCATTTACCAGGAACCTTATTTTCGTGTACGAGTGGGTAACTTTAGAAGCAAACTGGAGGCTTATGCTTTCAGGGAGAAAATAAAGAAGGATTTTCCAGAAGCTTATGTAATCAAAGATCGGGTCGATATGCCTATGGTATATCGACCCGCAGATATGATCAAATAACTATCATTCCATCTATGCAAAGACCTAATATTTCCATTGAGGAATATGATTATTATTTACCAGAAGAAAATATAGCACAATATCCTGTTGCGGAAAGAGATCTTTCAAATTTACTTGTGGCCATTGATGAAAACTTTGTAATTGAAAAATTTCGTTTAATACATCATCATCTACCCTCGGATGCTGTCCTGATTTATAACGACACTAAAGTTATCCCTGCTAGACTTTTTTTTCAAAAAAGCACTGGTGCCCGAATCGAGATTCTTCTTCTTAACCCCATTGATCCGCCAGATTACCAGACCAATTTTCAAACTTGTAAGGAAGTAATATGGGAAGTTCTCATCGGTAATGCTTCAAAATGGAAAGATGAAGTGCTTAGTACTGAATGGCTAACTAATGGGACGAAGTATTCACTTCGTGCAGAAAAAATTGATAAAAATAAGGTAAGATTAAGTTGGTCTCCATCTTCTCTTTGCTTTAGTGAAATTTTAGAGATGATAGCTTTAGTTCCACTTCCTCCTTACATACAGCGACCTGTTGAAAAAAAAGATAAAGAAACCTATCAAACCATTTATGCTCATCATCCTGGATCTGTTGCTGCTCCAACGGCTGGACTACATTTTACACCTCAACTTCTCGAAACCATACAAACTCAAAAAAATATTCAACTGGTACCCATCACTTTGCATGTTGGCATAGGTACGTTCAAACCTCTAAAAACAGATATTCACTCGCACGAGATGCACAAAGAATTGATCAACATACCTCCGACAAGTTTAAAGTTATTACTAGAACACAGCAATAAACCATGGATTGTCGTTGGAACCACTTCTCTTCGAGCCCTTGAAAGTCTTTATTTTTATTTACTAAGCATTCTTCTTGGTCAACCTATCCAAACCATCCCACAATGGATTGGATGGGAAATACCTGAGAGTCGATGGATTTCGAGAACTACTCTTCTTGAACAACTACCTAAACTTAATCTATTAGATAGAGATATTCAATTTGATACTCAACTGATGATTCTCCCTGGAAAGCCCATTCAAATGGCAGACTATTTAATTACCAATTTTCACCAACCTCGAAGCACGCTGCTTCTTCTTGTTGATGCTTTTAGTTCGATCTCATGGAAAAAAATCTACGCCTTTGCTCTCGAAAACAAATTACGATTCCTTAGTTATGGTGACGCTTGTCTTCTGAAAAATAAAAATTCACCATTTTAAAATTTGAATTTCACCATCATATCTGACGTAAGTTCTCTCAAAATCCCAAAATCCCAAGTTAATATAGCGAGAATCGTCAATCATTAAATCAAAAAAACGATGACGATGACCAAAAATGTATATGTTTGCTCTTCGTTGGGAATTTGTTAACCTGATGTATTCAATAATGTACTCCTTTTCCTTAAGTTGATTGAGTGAATTTTTGTATTTTTCATTAGCATAACGACTTTGCTTGGAAAACATGTACGCCATTGGAAATGAAATAGAAGAAGGTAAACATGAAAAAAGAAATCGAACAAAAGGTGAACGGATAAAAAATTTTAAAATTTTGTATCCATAATCTCCAGGACCCAACCCATCACCATGTCCTACTTCTAAGACTAAATTTCCATGTATTAAACGAACGGGTAAATCCCATATGTGGGCATTAAATTCCTTAACAAAATAATCACGTGTCCACATGTCATGATTACCCTTGAAAAAATGTATTTCTACTCCCGCATCTGCCAAATCTCCAAGTTTGCCGAAAAAACGGGTATAACCTCGTGGAACCAGATGTTTATACTCGAACCAGAAATCAAAAATATCTCCTAATAAAAAAAGATATTGTGCATCGGTTTTAATTTGGGTCAAAAAATTTGACAATATTTTTTCCTTTTCTTGCTGTTTATCAGAAAATAAGTGAGTATCAGCAATAAAATAGCATGCCTTATTTTCATTCAGGTTGAGCTCATAAATTGGAAATGATCTTTTCATTCTTTTTTAGTTGAAGATACAGCACTATCTCGCTTTTCAGGAAAAAGAAAAAATATTTTATACAACGTCGGACCAATTTCATTGAGCAAATGCGCTTTGGTAACAATATTTCCTTGGGGATCTATGAGATAATAGAGAGGAATTTTCTTTACAGCATATAATTTTGCTATAGGTGAATCAACGTGTTTGAAGTCACATAGTTGTATCCAACTGAGTTTTTCAGATTCAATTACCTTTTCCCACATGTTACGGTCATAATCAAAAGAAACCGAAATAAACACCAATCCCCTTGGGGCATATGTGGTATGATAAAACTTCAGTGCCCGTAATTCTTTAGCAGATGTTGGTGACCAGGTAGCCCAAAAATGCAATAAAATATATTTGCCCTTGAACTGATTTAAGGAATAAGTGTTTTCGTTCTTATCCAGCATTTGAAAATTTGGAGCTGGATTTCCTGGACTTAATCGCTTCTTTATTTCTTCTTCTTCCTGTTTTGCTAGCTTTGCTTTTTTTACGCGCATAGCTAGATGATGAACATGTTCATTTTGTGGATACAGACCTGAAAGAACATTTACCAAGGAATCCATCAACGGCAAGTATGTTTCCACATCTAACACAGGAGTAGGCCCAAAATACTGATACGCTATAAACAACGTTCCGAGATTACTCATATTATCTCGAACAAGATTAGCCGCATAGTTTTTATGGGAAGTATAAATATATTTTGAGATGGAATCTAGAGAATCACGTATATGCATCTTCCGAGGATCGTACTTATGATTTTCCCAATACACAGCCAGACTATCAAGTTTTGCATAATGGTCTCGTGCTTTTAAAAGATATTGATAGATAAGTTCGCTTTCAGGAGATCCTTCAACAGTGTAAGAATCTTTAAATTGTCGAATGTTCCCTGTCAGATAAAGATGATCACCAGGTTTTGCAATAACGGTAAAAAATTGCTTTTCATCAAGATAGACTTTCAAGAAATAAGGTTGATCTATTTTTTTTCTTAATCGGAAACTTCCTTTTTCATCCAAAATGACCGAGTCCCATTTTTCAGTTCGATCGACGTGAATAATGTCAAAATAAACTACATGTGCTCGCGAATGAATAAAACGTCCTTCAATGATGACTTCATTTTTTGAGGGAACACCTTGATCTCTACATGAAAAAAGAATAAAGAATCCCAAAACAAACGCCCAATATATTCTCATGATTGTAACATAAAATTTAAAGGGAGTAATAAAGACACTGATGGTATACGATAACCAATTTCTTGCTCCATATTCCACAACAATATCCAGTATGGTTGATGCTGAAGCATTTCGTATTCGATCATTACTTGCCTGCAAGCACCACATGGTGAAACAGGCATTTTCTGAACATATTTACGACTTTGAGCAACCACAGAAATTCCTATTATTTTTGCTTCAGGGAACTGAGATTTGGCATAGAAAATTGCCACTCGTTCTGCACATAAACCACTTGGAAACGCCATGTTTTCCTGATTATTTCCTGTTATAACTTGCCCATTATCAAGCAAAACTGCCGCTCCCACATAGAATTCTGAATATGGCGCATATGCTTTTAAAGACGCTTCTTTGGCTTTAATAATAAGTAAACTTTCCTCTGATGTTATATCTGAATTGTTGACCACTTCATACTCGAAAGAATTAATTTCCTTCTTCATACTCGTATCTTTCCATTTTTTGTGTGATGTAAAAACTAGTAAAAATGCTAAACAGGGAAACGCCCACCTGGGTTTCTAGTGTGTCCTCATACATCATAGATAGAATCATAAGTGAAGCAAAGATAATAAAAAGAACATTTTTTTCCTTGAAAGCAAGGAATACAAGTAAAAAAACCAACAAAACAAGAAACAAAATCCCGAGAATACCCAATTGTATTCCAATGGTTATAAACTGCTGGTGAGGCCGTAAGATCTTACCATCTGCATAAACAATTTGATTCGATCGTTTCAACTCAATGAAGATCTGTTGAATATCACCAGTTCCCACTCCGAACATCCAATTCTCTTTGAATACTTTCCATCCTAGCTGCCATAAATGCAAGCGTTGAGGTATGGAATGTCCAACATATTGGCGACTACCTATATATGCATACCATTCCCAAAAAAAAGTATAAAATTTTTTTTGCATAAGATTCATTTCTACAAGACGATAATTGGTCAACCCTTTTTCGATATTATTCACGTCCGAAACAGAAAGTTTCCAAACACCATCATTGTTAGCTGAATAGCCTCGTGATGCCAAATATCGAAGTAAAATATGAAAAATCGAATCCCTATCATTTTCAATTTTTTTAGTACTTCGCATATTCCATGCATGTATAACCTCCGAAATATTCACATTCTGATAAATTGAATTTCCATTTTCACGAGGTTCTGTTCTTTCGAAAAAACCCACTTCGGGAAAACACGTATTCTTTACCCAAATAGCCTCGCGACCAAAATATACTAAACCCAACACCATTACAGTTAATAACGAAATAACATATTTCCTTTTCAACTGCCCAAGGTAATATACTATAAAAACCACGAGAACAAAGAAAAAACTCAAATAACCAGTAAATGAATTAAGATATATGAGATACAAAAAAGTTACCCCACTTAGGATGACGAATCCAATGAGAAATTTCCACCCCTGAAAATTGTTTATCATATAGAAAAGAGCAATGCTAAAGCCAATTCCAATCATGAGACTCAGCCTGATGTGACTCAGGATTAGTACATCATGTAATGGTTTCTGATAAAACAAACTTTCAAGAATTGAAAAAAACATGTAAGAATATAAAACTATGCTGAAAAAGTAAAGAAAACTATATTTTACCGTTTTGAGCCATTGACGATAAGAACAAAAAATGACTGGCATGATGATTAAAGGGAGTTTAATTCTTAAATCTTTCCACGCATAAGTAAAATCTTTCGTCCATAATAGTCCCACCATATGATAAAGAAATAAACTTACCAGAATCCAAAAAAAAGGATGTCTTAAACTATTTAATAAAGATTCTCGAAATTTTTTTTGAAATAATATTGCTACTATCAGAACTATTTGCGAAATGGACAATAATGACTTACTGTATACCAACCCTACAAGGAGTAGAGCAAAATTAACCCGTAAAAAAACCTCATCGAAATTTTTTAAACTCATGGTTTCTGCAAGATCTTCTTGTATTGAGCCTCATTGGTTAGTATTTCGATAGCTTCCTTGATTTCTTTATCGTCAGATAAATCATATTGGATGCGACCTTTCTGAAAATAATACCTTGAAATTATTTCAACTTCAAGAAGTCGTTTGATTTCATTTTTAAACAAAATCAGGTCTCTGTTCTTATCGTGTGACACTTTTTGTCTGATCAATTCAAATTCAGAAGATACCAGTTGAAAGTATTTTTCATCCTCAAGTGTTTGCTTTAATTCTAGCAGTTTTTTTTCTGTTCGGGTAGTATAATCAAAATCCTTGTCTTGAAGGTAGTTGATAAATTTTTGGTATTCTTCATCTGAGAGGGAAAAATTTTCGATCATGGGTTTTTGGGGGTGTTCATACACATAAAGAGTTGCATAATTGAAAATATGGTTTTTTGACAGTAAAGCTACCGAGATATTGCTTAAAGAATCATAAGGGATAGAAATATCGGGCAATATTCCTCCTGCATCTTTAACAGGTCGACCGTTTTTTGTGTAAAAGGTGCGTTGTACACTATCGGGAAGTTTTATGGGAGAACCTTTTTCCTTATGTGAATAGTCTATGGCCTGTATACATCTACCACTAGGAATATAATACTTAGCTATTGTAACTTTCAAGCTAGTATTATAAACGAGAGGGATGATGTTTTGAACAAGGCCTTTTCCAAAAGATTTCTGACCAATGATAACACCCCTATCTAGGTCTTGTATGCTACCTGCAACGATTTCACTAGCTGAAGCGCTATTGCCATCTATTAAAACAACAAGACGGAGGTTTTTATCTACAGGATGATTGAGCGTTTTATAGGTTTTATTGGCTTCCTGGATCTTTCCTCGTGTCTGGACAATAATGATTCCTTTGTCGACAAATAAGTTGACTAAGTTTACTGCTTCATGCAACAATCCACCTGTATTTCCTCTCAGATCAAGGATTAAACCTTTCATTTCTGGATTTTCTGTTCGTAGTTTTTCTAAAGAAGTTCTTACATTTTGCGAAGCTCCTTGAGTAAAAGTTGTTAATTTAATATATCCAACTTCTGGATGAACCATGCAGCTATAAGGCACATTGTTTATCTTGATTTCTTTTCGGATGATGGTATATTTTTCTTCTTTTAGAGTTATGGGGTGTCGTACGAGAACTTGTACTTCGCTTCCAGGAGCACCCTTGAGCATCTCACTTACTTCTGAAATGTTTTTTCCAGCCACAGTTTTCCCATTGATTTCGAGAATAATATCACCTGCTCTAAGACCTGCCTCAAAAGCAGGGAAACCCTCATACGGCTCCGAGATGACAATTTGATTATCGATTTTTTGAATCAATGCTCCAATTCCTCCATACTGACCAGTGGTCATGAAGCGATAATCTTCTATTTCACTTTCAGAAATAAACACCGTATATGGATCAAGTGATTCAAGCATTTTATCTATAGCTATCTTGATCAGCTCACCAGGAATAAGTTCATCTACGTAATTTTGGTTAAGTTCTTTATAAAGGGTTATGAAAATATCAAGATTCTTAGTAATTTCAAAATCTTTATCATTTACGGACGATGTTAAGAGAAATCCACTTACAAAAAACAATAAAATTACTTTTGTCCACTTATTTTTGAAGAGTATCATTGCTTTGATTTTTTTGCTTTCTTTTAAAAACTTTATCGGGGACTGGATCATATCCTCCCTTGTTCCAAGGATTACATCTTAATATTCTCCACACTGACAAATATAATCCAAGGAATGGTCCATGTTTTTCCAAAGCCTCTACAGCATAATGAGAACAGGTAGGTAAGAAACGACAACTATTAGGTAAAATTGGCGAAAGAAAAATCTGGTACAAACGTATCAAAAAAACCAATGGCTTACTTAGCAATTTCTTCATACAAAGAAACTAAACGTTCAAGAGACTTAATTATTGCTCCTTCAATTACGTGATAACTGACAGCATAAGAAAGAGTATAGTGAATGTTGACATATAGCAAAAAATTTCTAGTTTGTAGGTTTTTTAAAACAGTGGGAATATTTTTTCTCCATGCTTCTCTTATTCTTCTCTTAATCAAATTTCTTGTTGTTGCAAGAGGAATTCTTTTTTTTGAAAGTGATATGAGAAGCCTATAAGACCCCATTGGAGCTGGCTCTATTAAAAAACGCACTAAGAAAGGATTTTCAAAAAAATGATTGGAATTAACGAACAATGACTGAGCCTTTATCTTACTGATTCGTCGATATTGCTTAGGGAAAGGGAATTTCGATGTTGTCACTTATCTTTTCTCTTTTTATTTAAAGTAGTAAGGTAATTTTCAAGAGCCAATATCATACTTGAAAATCTTTCATTAGGAATAATCTCTGCTACTACCAGGTTTTTGTTCCTTGCTTCTTCAGCAGTTGCTGAACCATGAACTAAAATTATTTGATCATCTTGTTTATAATCAGGAAAGCTATGGAAAAGACTATTAACACCATGAGGACTAAATAAACACATGATTTGAAAATCCTTAATGGGAAATGACGTCAAGTCTTCATATTGATTTTGATAGATGATGATTTTTCTATAGTTCAAGTTATGGTTTTTAAAAAGTGTTGTAGAAAAATCGTAAGAACTATCGCTGGTAGGAATAAGATAAAGAAGTTGCTGATTTTCCTCTTTTTTGAAAATCGGAATAAGATCGTTTAAAGAGGAATTTCCCCAGAAAATTTTTCTTTTACGAAAGGGGATGTATTTCTGTAAATATACTGCTATTTTTTCACTAGAACAGAAGTACTTTGTATCATCTCTGATTTCCAGTCTTAAGTCTCGTAGAAGTTGAAAATAATAATCAATTACATTCTTACTTGTAAAAACCAATGCATTAAAATCTGCTAGATTACATTTATT
Source organism: Bacteroidales bacterium (assembly GCA_026418905.1). NCBI lineage: Bacteria > Pseudomonadati > Bacteroidota > Bacteroidia > Bacteroidales > Bacteroidales bacterium. Next base: position 74,030 of record JAOAAK010000028.1, read on the forward strand.
TTTTTGACGGAATTCTAATGAATTCAAAGGAACTACGCGGAAGAATTTTTTAAATACCACTTCCACATTATATTTGGATGCTATATCAACGTATGGGTTTTTTTCACTTTCTGCTGGAGGGGGCTGAGTTATTAAAATTTTTTTTACCTTCATCAGTTCGGCATTTAAATTACCCCTATCAATTTATACATCACTGAAAGGGGCAATATTTCTACGGTGCAAAAATACAAAAAAAACATTAACTGCCCGTATTTTTTCTCCTGCATCCCTAATTTAAAAGAGTAATACCAACGCAACAATATTAAAAAAACTATCAAAAACAATAAGATAAAACGCATGTAATGAGTCAATATACCTACAAAAGCAAGAGGAAATATCGTTGCAAAAAGGGTTCCCATCCAAAGTAAAAACTCTATATCATATTTCAAATATTTTATACTCATATCCACATTCTCCATTAAAAACCCAATTCCACCAATAAAGAGCCATCTGATGATAAAATACGCACCAATGCTCAAAAACGCTTGAGAAAACAAAAGAAAGTCATTTGCAGAAAGTTCAAAATTTGTAAAAATGAAAAAAAACAGAGATAAAACAAACATAGCATTCAGAACCGAAAAAAACTGAAACAACGAAAATCTCAAATCTGTAAGAGAACAATAATTTTTAAGAAATTTACTGAGTGATAAAGCTCCAGGGGGCAAATACAACATGATAAGTATCGAAACAAAAGCAGGTAGAAATATTATGTCATTTAAAAAAATCATCTGTTCACTAAATGCATTTGCAGATGAATGAGAAATGAAAGAAACCGATTGAAAAAGTGAATTGTTAGTACAACTATCAACCCGAATAAAATCAATATTCCAATTGTAAAAAGAAAACAAATGTTGATCCTTATCAAGGTTTAACAACGTATCGGGACTGAAAAAGAAAAAATTATTTTGGTAAATACTTTGAAAGTTGTTCGCGTACATAATTAAACAACATTAGTGGAGTAAAAGTCCTCCATTCTAGTTCGATGAATTCATTCAAAACAAAAAGAAAATAATCAAGGTGAATTTTTTTCATCTCCATTAATACATGTGGCCGAAAACCAATAGCTACAATCCATCCATCTTCAATATCTTCTTTCCATTCCTGATAATAAGAATCATCAGAGTAGTGAAAATTTAATACATTTTCCCCTATGAGAATAAAGTATTTAATACAGTTGGAGATAAAAACATCAATGACGTTTCGTTTAAGTAGCATAATATCGTTGTAAAGGCAATCATTCCACTCCCCTAGCAATTCCATAATAATGACATGATGGGTGTAGTCAGCATAAAGAACTTTAACATATAAAGTTTGAGAACCGAAGTCGTCCCAATAAGGGTGTATGTAGTAATTGTAAATGGTATGCCTTAGACTAAATTCTTCATAGTGAATTCCATAAAAAGGACTTAATACATCAATTTCACTTTGATAATATTTTCTCCATGCATAAAAGGGTTCAATGCTATACATAATTAACCGTGTTCGGCAATTAACCTCAGTTTGTCTGGGTCAACAATTTCAATTTCTTTTCCACTGATTTTAATAATATTTTCGTTCTTAAACTCACTTAAAATTCGTATTACATTTTCCGTGGTCATTCCGATTAATTCAGCTATTTCTCGTCGAGATATAGGTACCTCAAAAGCTCTTGACTGATAAATTTTTTCACTAAACTCAAGCAAAATTAAAGCTATACGACCTCTAAGATTACGACTATTAAAAGTTAAAAATCTTTCAATCAAAACGTCGGACGTTTTATTTACTTTTCTCAAAAAAGCAAGAGTGAAATCCGGATACGTTATCAGTAACTGTTGTATTTCTTCCATGGGGAAAATGCAAACTTCGCATTCCTCTATAGCTGTCATAGAATAATTATAGGTGTTCCTATGAAAAATGGACAAAAGACTTATATAATCGTGTGGACGTGCCAAAATCAAAATATAATTTTTCTGATTGTCCAATAGCTTCGAAAGCTTGATGAGCCCTTTTTTCAAATAAAAAAAATACTCAATGGGATCATTTTCACTGATAATGATTTCTCCTTTTTGAAAAACTTTCTCCTGTTTCAGGCGACACATTCTATCATTTACCTCTGGAGGTAAATTGGAAATTACTATACTTCGTAGAATGCATTCATCACATTTACATTTATCGTTATTTAAATGTATCTCTTGAGGTTGAAATTTTTCCATAGAATATGATTTTTGTCATTTTTAAAATCTTGCTTTCACAGCTTTTAAATTGTACGTTTGCAAAAATAAAAAGATAAAAAGAATTTATGAAGAGAATATTAATTTTGGGAGCCGGTACAGGTGGGACAATGATGGCAAACAAACTTCGTCGTGCCTTGGATAAAAATGAATGGGATATTACCATCGTAGACAAAAATAAATCCCACTATTATCAACCTGGTTTTCTGTTTATACCTTTTGGTATCTATAAAAAAGAAGATGTGGTCAAACCAAAAGCAGATTTTATTCCTCCTGGTGTCAACTTGATTTTCGAAGAAACTGAATTAATTAAACCAGAACAAAATCAGGTTATTTTAAAAGATGGAACGGTACTTCGATATGATTTTCTTATCATTGCAACAGGGACTCAGATACGACCTGACCAAACTCAAGGATTAATTGGACCACTTTGGCATAGAGAAATTTTCGATTTTTATACCATCGAAGGAGCTTTAGGTTTACACAAGTTTCTTTCTTCCTGGCAGGGGGGAAATTTAGTGATGGCTATTGCAGATGTTCCCTTTAAGTGTCCAGTAGCCCCTCTTGAATTTGTCTTTCTGGCCGATGAATATTTTACCAAAAAAGGTATCCGAAATCGCGTCAATATTACCTTAGTGACACCTATGCCGGGTGCTTTCACAAAGCCACGAGCTCAACGGATGCTTTCTGGTTTGATGGAAGAAAAAAACATTCATATCGTGCCTGATTTTTACATTGAAACCATCGATCATGACAAAAAAGTCATTCAAAGTTATAGTAACCAAGAAATACCCTTCGATGCTCTTGCTATTGTTCCAGTAAACATGGGAGATGAAGTTATAGCTAGAAGTGGTATGGGCGACGATTTAAATTACGTACCCACAAATAAATACACCCTACAATCTATTAAATACTCAAACGTTTTTGTCCTTGGTGATGCAGCTGATCTTCCTACCAGTAAAGCAGGATCGGTAGTACACTTTTCTGGTGAAATTCTTTATGAAAACATCTTAAGTGCAATTGAAGACAGACCTCTTATGGCAAAATTTGACGGACACGCTAATTGCTACATTGAAACCGGATTCGGAAAAGGTTCCCTTATCGACTTCAATTATGAAACAGAACCCCTACCTGGCACTTTTCCCCTCCCTGGCATTGGTCCATTCGGACTTCTCAAAAACACCCGTTTTAACCACTATGGCAAAATACTTTTCCGCTGGATGTATTGGCACATTATCATCAAAGGTCACGAAATGCCCATCGAGCCTCTTATGACTATGGCTGGGAAATGCAAAACCTGTTAAAACACCTTGGTATGGAAAAAATCATCATAAATTCCGATATCAACACCCTAAATGAAAAACTTGATAAAATCCTTGACTATTTACAAGAACAAAAACAAAGACGTCAGTTTTGGGAAGACTTATTTGAAGATGGGTATAGGGTTGGAAATGAAATCTTTAAAGCAAGTGTTGAAGAACTAGACAAACACAATCTTGAAATTGATCCAGAGGAAGTAAAGCTATTGTTTTTACGGTTCCTGAAAAACATTCAAACCTTTAATGAAATGTTGGAAACACTTCGTTCTTTAAATGATTTGAGAAAAGACCTTGGAACGGTTATCAATGAAGTAATTAAAGATCTGACTTACAAATTAGCCGAACTTGAAGAAAAAGGTGTTTTTGCACGGCTTCAAAATATACTTTCTTATTTTCAAGAACCACAAATGTTGGAAGCCATAGAAAGGTTCACCTTTGCTTTATCCAGAGCAAAATTCCCCGAAGAAAATACCAAATTATCTCTTTTCAAGCTTATAAGAGAAATGAACTCAAAAGAAACCAAAGCAGGTCTGTTTTATATGCTTAGTATCCTTAAACTTCTTTCTAAAACACCTGCAACGTATTCCCTTGAAAATAACCATGTAAATAAATAAAAATATGGCAACCAAAATGTTAGGCGGAAAAAATATCGAGGTAACCGAAGAAGGGTATTTAATCAATCCAGATGATTGGTCAAAAGAAGTAGCTATTGATATTGCTAAGGAAGAAGGTCTTGAACTTACAGAAACACATTTTAAGATTTTAGATTACTTGCGATCAAAATTTAAAGCAGGAGAAACACTGACTATTCGTGCTATCAACAAAAGTGGAATAGTTGACGTAAAAACTTTTTATCAGCTTTTTCCAGGTGCACCCTTAAGACTTTCCATGAAAATCGCAGGACTTCCTAAACCAACCAGTTGTGTATAAAAATTCATAACCATGAAAGACAAAACAAGGAAAATCAGTATTATTTGTGCCAAAGGCAATTTGGAGGATGTCTACGCCGCTCTTGTACTGGCTAATGGAGCAGTGATGGAAGGTATTGAAACCAGAATGTTTTTTACCTTTTTTGGGCTCGATGCTATTACAAAAAAAGGCAAACGTTACAAACGCTTGCATACAGCAACTGTAGGTAATCCAGCTTTAAGGCTTCCCAATGGTTGGCGAATGCCTACTTGGCTCGGCATGATACCTGGTATGGAGGCTTTTGTTTCTTGGATGATGAAGAAAAAAATGGCCAAATTGGATATCCCTGATGTCGAAGAATTCCTCGACTTAATCACTGCTGGGGGAGGTGAAATTTATGCTTGTAAACTTGCAATGGAAATGTTTGGATTATCTAAAGATGACCTCCTGCCCCAGGTAAAAGATGTTCTGACTGTAGGAGACTTTTATGCCAAATCAGAAGGTGAACAAAGCCAGATTATTTTCACTTAAT
>JAOAAK010000029.1 GCA_026418905.1 Bacteroidales bacterium
GCCATCCAAAGATGGCTTTTTAACACCTTTATTCATCACTTCATTTACTTAATTTTTGCTAGGCGTGCAGTGACTTTTGCAGTAGTTATAACTACAATGGGAATACCTACAGGTTTGAGGTTCTTAATTTCGTATTGAGGATATAGAACTATATCGTAACCCGGATTTTTTTCCATGAGTTCGTACAGAGCATAATTGGCTGTTTTATCAAGCAAGACATTTCCTATCACAGGTATATTTACAATGGAAAAAGGAATAAATCCATCTTTTTCTGTACTTGCTTCCTTTGATATGAACAGACGAGCCCAATCAACACCTAGAATTTTTGTGGTTGTAGCCTCAGCTGTAACTTGTGGAGAAAGCTCCAAATCTTCTCGTTCAAGTTCCAACCTGGTTTGTGGCTCACGCATAATCCTACTAATGGTTGTGCACGATACTAAAAACCCTAATAATGACAAAAAAACAATTAACTTTTTCATATAAACTTAATTTTGGTGAGCAAAAATAAAAAAAATAATTATATGATTTAACTTCCAACTAAAAATTTATCGATTTTAAGAATTTCGTTCATGTCATTTAAAATCTATCTCTTTTCATACCACGATGTTGGGCACTGATAATGACTAATATTTATCCTATACCAAATTTATGGAGCGCCTTGCCTTTGCACCACCTATCCTCTAACGTTTCGGTATGGTTTGCTAACAAATACGAAAGAATTTGTACTAACTTCCTTCTTGGTAAATAAAAGAAAAATAGTTACATGACTTAGCTTCTTAATCTTTTATTACTGCTTATAACCAAACATTTTCTTGTCAAGCTTTTGTCCTGCTCTCTTTCGTCTCGTTTTCCTTCAGAGCTGCTTACTACCTGAATTCGACTCAAAGCTCTCTGCAAACGGTAGTCATTCCTTGGGCATTCTCACCTACATGCCTACATGGTTTGTATTGACTTCTTTTTCCTTATAAAGCGTTGTGACTTAACATGCCTAGTTGGTATTTATTTTTTTACTTCTTCTAAGTCATATTTTCATTTGCGTCCGACCATTTAAAGGTTTATCCTTATCTATTACACAGTTTTTTCAACAAGAGAACTTTGCTTTTCTCAATTATAAACGTAAGATGATTTCCTTAATGATCATCCTTCCGTCGTAAATATTATTTGGATTCGAGAAAATATTCAATGAAAAATCAAGTAACAGTGAGTATTCTTATAAAATTTTTCCAATCTCCTATCAGCAAACCCTAATTTTTTTAAAATATTTCAATTTTTCTGCTCCAATGATTCATGACTTATGTTTGCGTCCCCTATCATATCTCATTAAAATAGTTATTCATATTTGATGAAATGTTCCAAAAAATCTCAAGAAAACATGAACCATTCAAACCCTAAAACAGCCACAGGTATGAGCATCGTAAGTAAAGTTAAAATCAAGAAAGTTTTCAAAAATATCACAAATGAAATGCGAATTCCTTGACAAGTGGCAACTTCAACAACGATAAGATGAGCAATTGCTCCTACCATGGTTGCATTGCCAGCCAATGTTGCAGCAGAAGCCATCGAAAGCCATAGCAAATCCGAAGCATGAACTTCCACCATAAACATCCAGCCTCCTTACATTTATTAGTCGATGAATCACCACGAATAATGAAACAAAATAAGTATCACTGTTCATTTCATTATTAATTCAGCAAAGGTTACGATGTGCGACAAACTGAAATAGATCCTAGGAATAGAGATAACTACCACGGTATTATTCAAATCTAACTCCAAATACTATAACAACTTAGAAAAATCAATAGCAGCAATAGCTTCTTCAAAACTCATTACACCCAACAATACCATCGCTATAGCTCCCGTAAAGGCTGCCGATGGTCTGTCTAAATTTTACCCAGAGAAGGTGAGTAAAAATAACTCCAATATAGGTCAATATGAATACCACCAGAGCAATTATGGATTTGTCCATGAAGTATTAAGATTACAACAACGTACTTGCTAATTCAGCCAAATAACTACGTTCGCCCTTAATCAAATTGACGTGGGCAAACAGAGATTGGCCTTTCATGCGATCGGTCATATAAGTCAATCCATTGGATTTGCTATCCAAATATGGTGAATCTATTTGCTCAATATCACCGGTAAAAACCAATTTGCACCCTTCTCCAGCGCGAGTTATGATGGTTTTGACCTCATGTGGAGTCAGATTTTGAGCTTCATCAATGATGAAAAAAACATTCGAAAGACTTCTTCCCCTGATATATGCCAAAGGCTCTATGATGAGAGTTTCGTTCTTAAGCATTTCATCGATAATTTTAACTTCAGAAGAATTGGTCTTGAATTGATAACGAATAACATTGAGGTTATCAAACAGGGGTTGCATATAAGGAGCTATTTTTTCCTTAACATCTCCAGGCAGATATCCTAAATCTCGATTGGAAAGCGGAACAATTGGACGGGCTACGAGAATCTGGTTAAAATATTTCCGTTGGTGAAGAGCTGCAGCCAATGCAAGCAGAGTCTTTCCCGTACCGGCTCTACCTGTAAGACTTACAAGTTGGGCTGAGTCGCGCAGCAATGCATCTATGGCAAATGTTTGTTCAGCGTTGCGTGGCTCTATACCAAAAATCTTTTTCTTTTCTACACGCTGTACATAGCCTGTCTCATCATCATAATGTACGAGTGCACTCTTTCTCTGATTCTTCAGAATAAGGTATTGATGTGCGACAGGAGGAAAAGAAAATTTAAATTCTGACCATGGTATTCCTTCTTGGGTTTGGTATAAGGCTGTAATCAATTTTTCAGGAATTCCTTCAATCACAGGTACCTTTTCCGTCACTTGATCAAGATTCTGAACTTTATCGGATTCATAGTCTTCAGCTTCAATACCAAGTGATTTGGCCTTCATTCGTAAATTGATGTCTTTCGTAACAAGAATAACTGGCGTCGTCGAAGTTGAAGACAAAAAATCAGCAATGGCAAGTATTCGATGATCAGGTGTCTTTTCGGGAAAAGATTCAGCTAATTTTTTTGAGAATTCTTTACCCGTTTCTACATACAGCTTTCCAAGTCCTTTTCCCAAAGGGACGCCATCTTTAAAAAATCTTTTGCCGGCAAGTTTGTCTAATTCACGTGTAAATTCTCTTGCATTGTAACTGATGAGATCAGATCCTTTTTTCAGCTTATCAAGTTCCTCTAGTACCACAATAGGGATTACCAGATCGTTTTCCTCAAACTTATAAATGCAACGATAGTCATGTAAGACGACATTCGTATCGAGAACAAAAATTTTTTTCTTCCTTTTCATCAAAAAGATTTTGTGCTAATGTAGTCAATTTTTCTCATGATAAAATCTATATAATGTCTACTTATCTAATATAAATTATATATTTTTGCAAAAAAATGAAATCTTCGAGAGCTGAAGTTGTGTCGTTCAGAAGACTATTGAGATTTTACCTTTTCGGACTCATAGTAGCATTAGCACTTATTTTACTGATTTTAAGTAGTATTTATTTTTGGGGAAGCGAAGCTACTTGGAATAACACGAAGCAACTGATTCAATCATTGAACAGTTCTATTTTTTTTCTTTCCCTTTTGGTGGGTTTTATCGCTCAAATCATAGATGGTACTCTTGGAATGGCATATGGAGTAAGTTCGAATACTTTCTTATTAAGCATGGGGATTTCACCTGCAACAGCAAGTGCTAGTATTCATTTTGCAGAAATATTCACGACGGGAGCTTCAGGGTTGTCTCATTGGCAATTCGGAAATATTGATAAAAAACTTTTTCTCAAGCTTATCTTTCCTGGAATTGTAGGGGCGATTATAGGAGCTTATATCCTAAGTTCCTTTGATGGAAAAAATGCCATTCCCTTCATTTCTATCTATTTAATGATCATGGGTGTAGTGATTATTTTGAAAAGTTTCAAAATGTTTTTCTTTAAGAAAACTCTAAAAGGTGTCATACCACTTGCTTTTTTGGGAGGTTTATTTGACGCATCTGGTGGTGGTGGATGGGGACCTATCGTTACCACCACGTTAATTGGGATGGGGAATCGTCCTAGAAAAACCATTGGGAGTGTCAACGCTGCTGAATTTTTTATTGCTTTCGTAGCTTCAGGAACTTTTACCATCATGATTGGTTTAAGCAATTGGCCAATTATCTTAGGACTTATTTTAGGTGGAATGATTGCATCACCTATGGCTGCTTTTCTTATTCACAAGATTCCTCCATATAAAGCCATGTTAATTGTAGGTATTTTGATTATTCTATTAAGTTTGAGAAACATTATTGTTTATTTGCAGTAAATATTTTCAAAAAAGCAATCTTATTATTACAATCTCGAAAAAATACATCCAAGTTAGCTAAAAAGACGCCACATAATATCACAAATATCATCAAAATATGTGTCAGACCTATGCGTTCGCCATCCCATATTCCCCAACACAATGACACAATGGGCATAACATACGTGACAGAAGCAGAAAATATAACGGAAGCTATTTTAATAAGATAATAATACAAAATCAAAGCTATAGCTGAACCGAGCCAAGCTAAAATTAAAACGTAAATTACTCCTTGCCACGCATCCTGATTTAGAATAATTTTTTCTCCGTCGCCTAGAGATAAAACAATCAAAGAAACTAGCCCCGGAAGTGAAAAAGCTATTGAGACAATAGCAGGAGAAGGAAGAAAAGAAAGATAGCGTTTAATTATGTGTAAGTTAAAACCATACATGATGGTTGCCAAAATTATCATTGAACCATGAAACAAATTCCAACTTACGTTGCGATCACCGGCAAACAGCAATAATCCTATGACTCCTAAAAATCCAATCATAACACCTATCCATTGTATCCAGTTTGAGCGAAATTTAAAAAATAAAATACCTACGATTAGTGCAAACAAGGTAGTGGTACTATTTAAAACACCAGCAACATAGCTATCCACTCCTTTCTGAGCGAATGCATACAAAATCGCAGGAAAAAAATTCCCCACAAAACCTGCCAATAAAGCATAAAAAAACGTATGTACATTAATTTGCCGAATATATTTAAAAAAGACAGGAACTAAAAAAATAAAAGTAAAAAAAACTCGAAGCATTCCTACAGACAAAGGTGATAAATATTGCAAAGATTTTTTGATTAAAATAAATGAGCTTCCCCACACAAGAACAAGGAAAAGGAAAATAAGAACAGAAAATATCGTTTTTTTATTCATTAAGAAAAATTACATCCAGTTCTTCCGTTTGAACACAAAGAGCATAAAAGCCGCCACAAATAGCATAAAACCTACTACATAATAAAATGCCCATGTATCTTCTTGAAAAGGCAAGAGGATATTCATTCCATACACACCGGTAATGAATGTTAACGGCAGCATGATGGTACTGATCATCGTGAGGATTTTTACAATTTCATTCGTTCTGTTTACGAGCATAGAATCAATCGTCTTAGCAAGCCCTTCAATAAGCTCCTGATCATCTTCGATCATATCCATAATCCTTTGATAATAGTCGGCAATGTTTCCCCAGTATTCTTCCATGTCGGGCTCGAAGCCTTTCACTTTACCTAATTCAAAAAGCTGAATAACACGCAACTGAGGTTTAAAAGTCGTATTTAATAGAATAATATTCCTTCGGGTATAAGATATTTTCTCGATGATTTTTACAGCATTTTTTGAAAACATGTAACGATTGATGTTATCGATCTCGCTTTCAACTCTTGTCAGAACTTGCAAAGTTTCTTTGAGAAGAGACTCAATGATCACATACAAAGTCTTATCGGACGAAATAAGATAATCAACCTCTTCTCCTTGTTCTACTTTTAGTTGCGTTTCTTCAAACAAATCACGAATAATCCAATGTGTATTGCCAACGGTTATGATGTAATTTTTTCCCCAAAAAATTTTGATTTCCTTAATTTTTATGAAACGGTTGATTTTATCAAAATAAGGAAAATGTAAAATGAGAAAATAATAGTCATCATAAATATCTATTTTTGATCGTTGCTGCCGAGTACGACAATCTTCAATATCTAAAGGGTGAAATTCAAAATTACCTGAAAGAAAATCATAATCCTCATCCGTAGGATGAGCAATATTAAACCAAACAAGATTTCCATAGTGTAATTTCTGAATCATGCATCGAAATTAAATCGTGAGCTTTTGACAAAATTAGTCAAATAAAATAAAAAAACCCTCATTTCTGAGGGTTTAATAAAAAATTAAATTTTTATGCAAACTGTTTAAACACATCTTCTTGTAAAATAGTCACTACCGTATTGGCATTACCGATATCTAATCCCACCTGCATAACATTAGCATTTTCAGCCTGACGCTTGCTGTAAATAGCAAAGCCCTTGGAGGCTGTTAAAGTGGGTTCAGGTAATACTTTAATAGGCATAATTTTACCAAATTCTTGCTGAAACATTGCAATGAGGTCACTATAATAAGCTCCCCCACCCACAATGAACATAGCATTAGCACGAGCAAAATCTGCATCAGTAAAAGCCTTAGCAAGTGAAGGAGAAATAACCTGCAAGTAATATTGCTGCAGATGTTTTCTCCTGAGATCAACTAGTGAAATATTCTCTCTGTTAATGACAATTCTTCCTTCTCTGAAACCGAAATCAAACTGATGTTCCGTCTTAAGCCCAACATAATGATTCTTCATTAGCTCTCTGGCTGCATTTATCACAGCATATCTTATCCCAGCGGTCGAAACAACTGTTCTCTGGACAATACCACTTTCGATACTCAGGGCAGCTTCAAAAGTTCCGTATCCCAAACTTAATAAGAAATATGAATCTACCTTTTCACTCGAAGCTGCCCTTATAAAAATATCAGAACCCATTAATTCAGGTAAAACAAATACTTTTGCTACTGGAATTTCCTTTTCCTGAATCCCTTTGTTTGAAAAAACATTAGCATCGTATCTAACCAGATGATTTGTTTGCAGCAATTCAATTGCCTTGTTTCTATAAATTTGATAAGTTACAGAAGGAAAACCAGTAGTCAAGTAAATAGCTGTATTAGATTCTTCAGAAGCAAGCAAAAGAGCGCTCTTTGCCAACAATTTATAATCCCTATCATCAGGTGAGCTGTTGATCATTTTCTGAGGAGACAAGCCTTCGGATAAAGCCAAATTACCAATCAAATATCCTTGGTTAAACTCGTCGAAAATTCGCAAGCCGTTGATTAAATCGGGAGCAATCTGATTTAACTCGAGTTGATTTACTTCAACAATGCTGGGTATTACGTATGTTTTAAACATATGGCAATTTTTGTCAAAAATATAATATTTCTTTCAAACAAAAAAACTTTTATAATATTACTAGTATAACATTACAGGTTATAGGTTTTTCTAAATTTGAAAAAAATTTTATGTCTATTGAAATCAAACATATTACTAAAGTTTATGGTCAACAAAAAGCCCTAGATGATATTACTTTGAGTATAAGTAGTGGAGAAATTGTAGGATTACTTGGACCCAACGGTGCTGGTAAATCTACTTTAATGAAAATATTGACAGGCTATATTTCCCCTACATCAGGACAAGCCATTGTAGCAGGTTTCGATATTTCAAAACAACCTTTGGCCGTAAAACGTTCGATTGGCTATCTTCCCGAAAATAATCCACTCTATTACGATATGCACGTACCTGAATTTTTAATGTTTGTAGCTGGTATTTACAAAATATCAAACAAATCCCAAAGAGTGCGAGAAATCATCGAAATCACTGGATTAGAACCCGAAGCTCATAAGAAAATAGGAGCTTTATCCAAAGGGTTCAAACAAAGAGTTGGCCTCGCCCAGGCCATTATTCATGACCCTCCTATTCTAATTCTTGATGAACCAACAAGCGGTCTTGATCCCAATCAAATTATCGAGATACGTGAACTCATCAAACAACTAGGTAAAAGGAAAACCATTCTCCTCTCTACTCACATAATGCAAGAAGTCGAAGCTATCTGTAATAGAGTCGTCATTATTCACAAGGGAAAACTTATAGCCGATGGTTCTCCCCAGGATTTACGATCGATTCAGCAACAACAAAATCTTATTGTTGTTGAATTTGACAAAAACGTTCCCGTCAATGACTTACTGCAACTGAAATTTGTGGATTACGTTCATAAAAAAGACAATCAGCTATACGAAATTAGCACATCACGTCCTGACGAATGTAGCAAATTACTTTTTAATTATGCTGTAGAAAAGAAACTCACCATCATCTCACTTCAACACAGAAAAACAAGCCTCGAAGAAATCTTTCACGAGCTCACTAAATCACAATAAGCTGAATGATTTAATCTAACAAATGAACAACAAGACCGCTTCGCAGTTTTGGTTCAAACCAAGTTGTCTTAGGAGGCATAATTTGTCCCGCATCAGCAATGGTCATAAGTTGCTTCATGGAAACGGGATATAAAGCAAATGCAACCTTCATCTCACCGCTATCAACACGCTTCTTTAGCTCTCCCAAGCCTCGTATCCCACCAACAAAATCAATTCTTTTGTCTGTTCTTAAGTCTTTAATACCTAGTATTTTATCCAATACATGTATCGAGAGAATGGTGACATCAAGATTACCAATAGGATCATTTTCATCGTATGTGTGAGGGTAAGCCTTTAAAGCATACCATCTGCCATCAATATACATTCCAAAAGTGTGCAGGGATTCTGGTTTATAAGGTTCCTCTCCCTTCAATTCAACTAGAAAATCCTTTTCCAGAGCTTTGATAAATTCTTCAACTGTTAAACCATTGAGATCTTTTACTACCCGGTTATAATCTATGATAGTTAGTTGGTTGTCTGGAAAATTCACCGACATGAAAAAATTAAATTCTTCATTGCCTGTATAGCCAGGATTTTGTTCTCTTTTTTCTTTGCCGACAAGAGCTGCAGCAGCTGTTCGATGATGACCATCAGCCACATACACGCAAGGTAAAGTAGCATACAAGTCTACGATTTGGCTAATAATGTTTTCTTCTCGAATAACCCAAAAATGATGACCAACACCATCTGGAGCTACAAAATCATATTCGGGTTCGTGATTTTTAGCGTAATTTATTACTAAATTGTCTAATTCAGGCAACGAAGGATAAGCAAAAAAGACAGGCTCCATATTAGCATTGGTAACCCGAACATGTTTCATTCTATCCTCTTCCTTGTCTTTTCTAGTGAGTTCATGTTTTTTTATGACGTTATTAAAGTAATCATCAACGCTAGAACACCCCACAATCCCATATTGAGTTTTTCCCCACATGGTTTGAGCATAAATATATAAATACGGCTTGTCATCCTGTAAAAGCCACCCAGCTTTTTGAAAATTAATAAAATTTTCCCTTGCTTTTTCGTAAACATCTGGATCATGCTCATCTTTGCCAGGAGGAAAATCAATTTCTGGTCGAGTAATATGAAGTAAAGAATAAGGATTTCCTTCAGCTTCAATGCGAGCTTCTTCTGAATTCAACACATCATAAGGTCTTGCGGCCATCATGGATACAATAGACTTAGGAGGCCTTAGACCTTTAAACGGACGCAATATTGCCATCTTAAACCTATTTTAAGTATTATGTTCTGATAAATTGGGAAGATCTTCTTCTTCGTCAGCATCGGTTTGGGGTTCATAGTTGCGGCGTGGCCCACGCTGTAACGAAGTAATTAAAGCCCCTACCATTTTAGATAGTTCAATAAGATACTGCTTACTTTCATCAAATTTTTCTTGAGAAATGTAGCCTTCGTTCAGCAAAGATGTAGAATAAACCACACATTCGCGTATGGAACTTTTAGCCATTTTTAAGTAATAAATAAACTGACTTTTGTTTCGACCACTTCCCTCTGCAATATTGACAGATATGTTCAGAGCAGATTTTGAAAATGCAAGCTTTGTCTGGTCTAGTACGTCATCTCCTGGAATGCTCTTCAACATACCGTTGACGAAACGGCTAAAATCCAACGCTTTGTGATAAACTCTCAAATCTTCAAAGCGGAAAAAGTTAAAACTTCTGTTTTCCATAATCTAGTGTTTTTTATTTATTAACCTGAAATGTTGTGTCTCCTTCTTTAAAAAATCGAACAATTTGATGGGCAGCTGCAATTCCGGCGTTGTTATTTGCTTCAGAAGTCTGAGCTCCCATTTTCTTAGGTGTAAAGAAAATTCGATTACCGTATTTGTTAACAAATACATCAACTTGATCAGGAATCACATCACTAACGTATTTTATATCTGAACGTTCTTCAAAAATTCTGAGTAAATCTTCTTCATGAATGATCTCCTTTCTTGCCGTGTTAACAAGAACAGCATTCTTAGGTAACAAAGAGAGTAGAGAATAATTAATGGACTTTTTGGTTTGATCATTAGCTGGTATATGAAGTGAAACATACTGATTAGAAGAATACAATTCTTCGATAGATTTAGCTACCTTTACGCCATCGTTCTCTATTTCTTTTTGATCAATAAAAGGATCGTATGCCATGAGTTCCATTTCAAACCCTTTAGCAATACGTGCTAGAGCTCTAGCTACGTAACCATAAGCATGCAATCCGAGTGTTTTTCCACGAAGTTCAGTTCCGCTAGATCCATCAAATTTATTTCTAGCTATATAAATCATCATGCCTATAGCTAATTCAGCCACAGCATTACTGTTCTGACCTGGGGTATTCATAACGACAATGCCCCTTTTCGTACAAGCATTCAAATCAATATTATCATACCCTGCCCCTGCCCGTACTACTATTTTTAATTCTGGAGCATTTGCTACAACTTCTTCATCTACTATGTCACTCCTCACGATAAGTGCATGAACTTCCTTAACTGCATCCAACAACTGTTGTTTATCTGTATATTTTTCTAATAATAAAAATTCAAAACCACCATCCTCTACTACCTTGCGTATTGCATTAACTGCTGATGAAGCAAATGGCTTTTCCGTAGCAACCAGAATTTTCATATTTTGAACTTTTTCAATTGCCAAAAGTAAAAAAAAAAATGATATGAGTGAATGTTTTTTTATTTTTTATTTAATCAAAAAACATCGTAAAAATTTGATTATTTAACGATGTTTCTATATTGCTTTGCTTACTTGGTGGAAAATCAGGATATATGATATTCCAAAGAAATAGTGCATGAGATGGAACCATTGTCACTTGAGATAACCGAGTTCTGGTGTCAAGAGCTATTTGAATATCGTCAAACGAAATATTACCTTTGCCTACTTCGATGAGGGTCCCAACTATAATTCTTACCATACCTCTAAGAAATCTATCAGCAGCAATCTGGAAAATCAGCCAATTTTCTCGTTCGGAAAAAAAAGCTTTTTGGACATGACATATTCCTGTTTTCTGTCCTCCGCCTTTTTTAGCGAATCCAGTAAAATCATGCCTACCAATGAGTAAAGCAGCAGCTCTGTTCATTTTCTCTAGATCAAGTTCTGCCGGAAAATACCACGAAAATTGATATAAAAAAGGGTCTTTACTTCGGCATATAAAATAACGATATTCTCTCGAAATAGCATAATAACGAGCATTCCATCGTGGCGCAACAGGATGCATGTTGTGGACAACTATGTGTTTATGCAAAACCGCGTTCCAATGATAAATAAAGTCGCATATGTTTTCAATAGGGTGATGTAGGTCTACGTGTGCTACATAATAACGAGCATGAACCCCTGTATCTGTTCTTCCACATCCAGTAATTGTCGTTTTTTGATGAATAAAAATTTCTAGCTTTTCCTCTAGTTCTTCTTGCACTGAACGTGCGTTTTTCTGCCTCTGCCAACCACAAAATTCGTCACCTCTATAACTTAGCTCAATAGCATAACGATACATATTATTTTTTCTGGATCAGCAATTGATGAGTTTTATTTTTTGCATGCAACACTAACATATATAGTCCTTTTTCGAAGGATGAAAAATCTATGCTTAGAGTTTGAGCTCCCATATTTCGAGTTTTGAAAAGAATTTTCCCATCGATTGTCAAAATTTCAAGATAAGTTATTTCTTCAGCTTTCTCGATGTTCAAATAGTGTTCTACGGGATTGGGAAAAACAAGAAATAATATTACTTCTTCTTCTGATGAAATTACATCAATCAACTGCTTTAATGTGTCACTGCCACAATTATTGGATGCAACAAGGTATACTTCGTACTGACCTGGATGATTGTATTCATGGACAGGATTTGGTAAAGTTGAAACAACTCCATCGCCAAAATTCCAATAATAAGACGTTGCATACTGTGAAGTATTGTAGAAACTAACTATGTTTCCCGCCAATTCATGGTAAAAATTTGCAATAGGCAAAGGGTTAACTTTCACAGGCACTTCCGCATAAGCCGACTGACAACTTTTCTCGATAACCCAATTATAAAAATAATAGTAATACTTATAAGGAGAAGTAGTGGCTGTGCTTGAAGTAATGTTAATTACATTACCGATGTTGTAAGGATAAGGTAAATCTGGTGCAGTATTGGAACCATTTCTAAATAAATTTGGAACGGGAGGGCCAAGAAGCTTCATATTATTTCCTACTGGAAGGGGTTTCTGAATGTTAATTACGTTCATGCCTGCTGAAACATTGACTGTATGTGTCCAGACAGTATTGTTGTTCTCATCTTTGAGGGTAATGGTTCTGTTTCCGGCAGAATTAGCATAAACCGTAACACTTTTTAAAGTTACAGGCTCTGTACATGAAAAAACTAGGCCATGCTGAGTAGTAAAAGTGTAGTAGCCTCCAACTCCAGCACTATCGGGTTTACCTCCCTGATAATTTTCAGTAATGAAGTCACTCACATAAAAAGTAGTATCTTGAAAGATAGGTGGAGTGATCCATGTGTTCCCTACATATAACTCTTGACCTCCAGGTGAGGAAAACCAATGTGGCTCACTACCCGTAGAAGTTAAAGTTGCTGATTGCCCTCCACAAATGGTATCACCCAAAACCACTGGTTGGTCAGGACGATCGACGACAATATATCCTACCTTAACCATGCTATCAATGCCTGCACAAGATGTAATTTTAAGCTTTACAGTATATGTCCCGTTTTGCGTATACTCATGAAAAGGATGTTCGTCGGTCGAGGTACTTCCATCACCAAAACTCCACAAAAATGTACTACCCTGAGGATAAGTCCCTGTATTGGTAAATTGAATCTTTCCATCACAAGTGTAAGTTTTGTTGGCAATGAAATTAGCTGTTGGAGAATTTGGTATAAGAGACACATTTCGCACAACCACAGATTTATTGGTAACAGTCACGTTATTAATGGTAGCAGTTTGATAACCAGGAGCAGATACTGACATATTCCATGTTCCAGCAATGATGGGACGATAATAATCTCCGTGCAATGGGGAGGAATATACATGCGAAGAATCAGCATCATGGGAAAGTATAGTTATCAAAGCCTTAATAGGTTGCCCTGTACAAGCATCGGTAACTATGCCTCGTATGCCGTACATTCCTTGCTCTATAAAATTTAATATAGATCGATAATTATAATTCCAATAGTTTTCAAGACTAGAAGCAGGAGGCAATTTAGTCGACGAAATTTCAAGTGTTACCTCTCGACAATGCCCGTTATAATTGCTAAAATCTTGCCGAGAACCTTTCACAATGTACCATGTGGCACCTTCGATGACACCAGGATAATCAGATCCAGGATTGTTATCGTCGAAATAACCAGCAGGGCTATTAAATTGAGCTGTATCTGCATACTCTTTACTTACGTAAACGAACCAAGCCCTATCTGGATGGTCTGCAGTCTTATAATCCCAAGGATAATTTGCCAATTCGGCTCCACCATGATAGTTAAACCCAACCACAAAATTGTGTTTCTTGGCAAATTGAACAAATTTTTGCGTCTCAATCTCCTGAGCGTAAGTGCCATCATCACCCTGCGACCCATCTGGGACGGGGAAATTGCGATTCAGATCTTCCCCATTAGCATTATACCGTGTTGCTCCATTCACAGTATTATTACCTCCCGCATAAGTTCCATCAGGGTTAGCAAGTGGATTGATGTAAAGTTGAGCATTGTTCACAATATTCGTTATCCTTGGCAAAGTACCATAATTACTCAACAAATAATCAATCAAATGTAAAAGCAAAACATATCCTGTTGTTTCATCGCCATGCATAGTACTGGAGAGAAATATTTTGGGTTCTGCTTCATCCATAGCAACGTTATCGCTGATTTTAGCCACAAGAATTAATCTGTTCTGAACTGAATAGCCTATGGTATCAATCTTACAAATACCTGGATAGGTTGATTGAAATTGTTGCATGATGCTCAAATAGTTGCTGTACGTAGGATAAAAGTTCCATGTTGTTTGAGTATTTTTTCGAATAATGGTTTTTTTCTTCATGTTAAGTTGCGAAAGCTTAAGCAACATACTGGGAGGTGTAAGTTTTTCAAAAGGTAAACCGAGGGAAAGAAACTGAGCCATTTGTCTTTTATTTGCGTAGGCATAAAAATACTGAGAATCGATCTGATCAATAGTTACTATGGAGAAAATATTGGTCTGTAAGGTGTTCACAGATTCGCGAGGAAAGCGAAAATAAATTTCTACTCTACCATCAAAAAGTTTATCTAATTCCTGGGCAACCCCCGAAAAAGTCAGAGAAAAGAAAAGAATTACAGCAATTATTCTATTTAACATTTTCATATTTTGTTGCATTTTCGAAATCGTCAACAGCTTTTTTTAATATGCGTATTTTTTCTTCAGGCAGTGGAACAAGGGGTAAACGAAATTGATGCTTGATCAAATTTTTCATAGATAAAATAGCTTTAATTCCAGCAGGATTACCCATTGTTAACAAAGTATGCAACAATGGTAAAATCATATAATGGTATTTTCGAGCTGTTTCCCAATTATTTTTCAGACAAGCGGACACCATTTTAGAAAAAAATGAAGGATAAGCATTGGCTATCACTGAAATGGTTCCATGCGCCCCCAACGCTAGAAAAGGGAAAGTCAATGCATCATCTCCTGCAAAAACCTTAAAAGAAACAGGTTTTTTTGCCATTAAACTCATGAATTTATCAACATTATCTGTTGCATCTTTAATAGCCACAAATTTTGGAGAACTATTTGCAAGCATGATAGTAGTTTCAGGTTCCATATTTACAACTGTTCTTCCAGGAACGTTATATAGAATCACTGGCAAAGGTGAAACTTCAGCTACAGCCTGAAAATGAGCAATCATCCCTTCCTGAGAGGGTTTGTTATAATAGGGAACAACAGATAAAATGTATGAAGCACCTGTAAAATCGAAGGCCTTAATTTGTTTTACCAATTCGCTTGTATTATTCCCTCCAAAACCTATAACTATGGGGACTTTGCCGTGCAGTAAAGCATCAACTTTTTTTAGAATACGTTCCTTCTCCTGTAAAAGAACCGTAGGAGATTCTCCGGTTGTTCCAAAAAGGACGAGAAAATCAACCCCACCTTCGACAACATATTCCACAAGTCGTAAGTACGCCTCTTCGTCTACGGATAAATCTTCATTAAAAGGTGTCACTAGCGCAACGCCTGTTCCTTGCAATGATATTTCTTCCATATTAAAGTTTTTTTTGAACTTTCAACCAATTTGAATACTGTACAAATATACGAAAAATTTCCTCTGCAGTCAAATCCCTCGAAAAAGTATCGTGAATATTGACATCAAATACAGGTGAAGAAAATTTATTAAAACCAATTTTTAATTTCGCATGGTTAAACTCAGCAATCCAAAGCAAAGGTAATTCTACTAATCTGGTTAAATCCATAAATAAATCAAAAGGTTTTTGCAAAAGAGAAAAAAATCGATGGTCATTTTTTGGAGTCTTGAGAAAAGTAAAATCTTCATGTCCAATAAGTAAATAATGATGACTGTCGGGAAAAGGTAAAGATTGTTTTTTTTGTTCTGTCCACAAGAGCATCAGGTAGTCTTTATTATCAAAAATTAATTGAGTTCCTATCCTATAGAAAATGTCAATGTCCTCAGCTCTTTTATAATCCACTACCAATAGCAGAGAATTAGCTTCGTAGTAAGGAATACCCTGAATATGTCTATGAAAATGTTGTTTTTTTTTCTGATAAAAGAAATTGAAAACTTTTCTTTGCAAACGCATAATCTTAACGAGATTTGTCGGGTGGTTCAGGAATAGGAGGAATTGGTTTGTAATTTTTTAACTCTTCCAGGATGACCTCGATTGCTTTATCTAACTGAGCATCTTTACCCATGAACTCTTCATAAGGGTCATTATCAACCACGATGTCAGGATCAACACCCCATCCTTCTATGATCCATTTACTTTCGTCTATGTCATAACTTGCAAACTCAGGTTTGTTCAAAACAGTTCCGTCAACAAAATAGAGAGTACCTCTAATCCCCACAACTCCTCCCCAAGAACGTACACCGATTACTTTTCCAAGCTTGTGTTTTTTAAATGCATAAGGGAACAGATCACCATCCGATGCAGAATATTGATTTATAAGTACCACTTTAGGCCCGAGCATGAGCCTTGTTGGTGTTTGGCCAGGAACAGTTACGTTTCTAGCCATGTTAGCCCGAGTTGGAACTCGCATCAACCGTTCCATGATCATAGGGCTAACATTTCCTCCTCCATTACCTCGATCATCAATAATAAGAGCTTTTTTATTCAGCTGAGGATAAAAGTATTTAGCAAATTCATTCAATCCTTCGACACTCATGTCGGGTATATGAATATATCCAACTTGACCATTGGTCTTCTTTTCTACATATTCAATATTTTTTTGAACCCAATTTAGATAAATCAAATCAGCTTCAGACGAAAGTGGTTTGACTACCACTCTTCGTGCTCCATTCCAATTTGGCGCAGAATTTACCCAAATTTCTACCAATTTGTTTGCTTTGCCAGTAAGCAATTCATAAATGTTTGCTACTTCAGTAGTAGAAACACCATCTATGGAAAGGATATAATCTCCAACTTTTACATCAACCCCTACTTCTGTCAGAGGACTACGAAGTCTTTCAGACCAGTTTTCTCCTTTCAAAATGCTTTTAACCCTAAAGTAACCACCTTCTGACTTTTCAAAATCTGCAGCTAATAAACCCATTTCTATTCTCGGAGGTTTAGGTACATCACCGCCACCAATATATGCATGTCCTACATTTAATTCTCCAATCATTTCACCTATGATGTAATTCAGATCATGTCTGTTGTTGACATATGGTAATAAAACTGCATATTTTTCTTTGATTTGTTCCCAATTTACCCCATGCATGTTGGGAACGTAGAAAAAATCTCTCATTTGGCGCCATACTTCGTAATAAATCTGTTTCCATTCTTCTTGTCGATTCACCATACACTTGAGATCGTCGAAAGGTGCTGGTTGTTCAAGCTTTACTTCACCTTTTGGCAAATCTATCACATAATACTTCTTGTCCTGAACTATCATCATCTTTTTACCATCGCGCGATATTTCATAACCATCTGCTTTGGTAATCTCAATTTCCTTTCTTTTTTCCAGGTCATACATCAGAAGAGTAGCTTTTTCTTCAAATTCACCTTTTCGTAAATAATAAATTTGCTTGTCAATCATGGTTGGATTCCAATAGTTTGATGGCTTGATAGGAAGTGCTATGATTCTACTTTGAATTCCACTTGGGTCTACCTCAACAGTAATGACTGAATTATCCGATTTTTCAGAACCCGATTTCACATCATTAGGTTTCGTTTTTTCACCTTCCTCATTATTTTCTGGTGCCAAAGGATTAGGAACCCTCGAAGAAAGCATAACAAGATACACCTTCGACATATTGGTATAAGCATGATTCCATTCAGTTTGGCTATACACAGGATTGAAATCTCTATCGCTTATGAGAACGAGGTATTTACCATCCGAGCTAAAAGAAGGATGGTAAGACTCATACCACGTATTAGTAACTTCGATTTTCTTGCCTGTCGCTAATTCGTAAAGAATAACCTGGTTCATTCCAGTTTTCTGAGGTTCGGTGTAGGCAATCCACTTACTGTCAGGACTCCAATTAAAACTGGTGTACTCCCATACGCCGCTTTGAGCTACATCAAATATTTTCTTAGTTTCTACATCAACATAACGTAGACGTAGTTTCTTGTCGTTGAATAGTATTTTTTTTCCGTCGGGAGACCAAAGCAAAGAATAATAATAGGTATCGGCTCCTTTGGTAATTTGCTTCGGTGATTCCTTTCCATCGGCAGAGACAGTCCAGATTTCAAACTCACCTGACCTATCACTGAGAAATGCTATAGTTTTTCCATCAGGACTCCATACAGCATTACGATCATTTGAATTAGAACTTTTTGTCAGATTTCTTGTTACACCACTTTTGGCAGGAACAGAAAAGACTTCTCCTCGAGCAACCACAGCTAATCTTTCTCCTCGGGGTGAAAGACTTACCATCTGGATATAAGGCGTTGCATCAATTAAAGATGTTCGAGAAAACTTAAAGTCATTAGCAATGCTAACAGTTATTTTTTTTACTTGTTGCGTTTTAGGATCAAAAATATACAGATATCCTCCTTTTTCAAAAACTATTTCCTTTCCATTAGAACTAGGAAATTTAATGTCATAATCCGTAAAATTTGTTACCTTCCTGGTTTCTTTAGTAACTACATTATACGAAAAAAGATTCATGGTTCGATCTCGATCAGAAATAAAATAAATTTCATCACCAATCCACATAGGAATAATATCCTGATGAATATTATCGGTAATTTTTTCAACCTTCTTTGTTGTAAAATCAAAAACACGGATATCATCAGCCATTCCGCCGGTGTAGTACTTCCACGTACGAAATTCTCGAAAAACACGATTAAATGCGAGTTTCTTGCCATCCGGAGAAAATGAACAGAAACCTCCAGTGCTTAGTGGCAATTGTTCAGGCATGCCACCATCCAGTGATACCATAAAAAGGTGCCCTATAAAATCATTGAAACTCTTACCACGCGAACGAAAAATAATTTTTTTTCCATCGGGTGTCCACCCCATGACAATGTTGTTGGGCCCCATTCGATCAGAAACATCATCTCTTGAAAGAGTTGCTGTAAAAGTTAAACGCCTAGGTACGCCACCTTCGGCTGGCATTACATACACTTCTGTGTTACCATCATATTGTCCTGTAAATGCAATCCACTGACCATCAGGCGAAAAACGCGGAAACATCTCATACCCGTCTCCAGAAGTCAATCTTCTTGCCATCCCTCCCTCCTTAGAAACAATGTAAATATCACCTGCATAGGTGAAAGATATGTACTTATCAGAAATGGTAGGGAAGCGCATCAATCGCAAATCCTGGTAATCTTGGGAACATACGTTATTAATTATCATAGTAAAAGCAATTATCCAGAACAATATTCTCATATTTCGTATTTTTAAAGCCTAAAATTAAAATAATTAACTCAATCGGCAGCATTTTATTATTGAAATCACACATACATGCAAATTGATAATGTCGAATTTATTATTATTAAAGAAAGTGAAACTGAAAATTTAATACATGTACAAAATGTCCTAGAAGAAAAAAAACGTAATAAAACAGAAAAAAACATTCTCTTTGTATATTTTTTAAGAAATGCTCCACTTTTTGACCCAGTCACAAGTCATGAATCCTCACAACAAGCGCTCGTTATTGATCAAGAAGCACCCGTGATAAACATGTCGCGATGTAGAAGATGCGGCGATTGCGTTAGAACATGCAAAGAAAACGCTCTGATTTTTGACCGACAAAGTGACAAAATAATAATTCTCCCTGAAAAATGTACAACTTGTAAAAAATGTTTTTTTGTATGTAATAAAGAAGCTATATATTTCAAAAATTATCATACTGTTACAATTAAATTGGAAAAAATTTCTGATCATATGTATTTCGCTCAGTGTTTTTGCAAGAATCTCGAAAAACAATTCAAGAAAGTTGTGGCAGTACTTATAAAGACTTTGGCTTGGGGAACTAGCCCAACATGCCTCATACTTTTTATTAACGAAAATCAATTCTCAGAAATACTGGTAAAAAAAATTTCATCTAAATCCCTCATCGTAAAAACCATTTGAAAACTTCACGCCATGTGATCTTTTTTCCATATAAAAGAATTCCTGTCCTATAAATCTTCCCCGAAAGCCAAACTGTTAAAATAAAAAACAGAATCAATAAAACAGCTGAAAGTATAAAATGCCACCACGTAACTGGAGGTGTAAATGGAATTCGAGCCATCATACTGATAGGAGACGTAAATGGAATGATGGACAACCAAAACGAAACAGGCCCATCGGGATTGTTGAGCACGAAATTAATGCTTATAATGCCCAACAAAAGAGGAACTGTTATAGGCAATACGAACTGTTGAGTATCAGTTTCGTTATCTACCAACGATCCTATGGCTGCAAACATGGCCGCATAAAGCAAATAACCAAAGACAAAATAAAAAAGGAATGCTCCCAAGATATTTCCAAATTCAATATGCCTGATCCCTTCGAGTATTTGATTTAACTGGCTTTGTGAAAGTTCTATGTTTTGCTGAATTGCCTGGGCTTCTTCTGGGGTTAGTCCTTTGTTTTTTAACTCGAGTTTGACAGGTTCACGATAAGTAAACAAGGATGGATCAATAGTTTTGATACCCATGACAAAAGTAAAAGTCAGAATGATCCATAAAACAAATTGCATCAGTCCAACCAAAGCGATTCCCACAATTTTTCCCATCATGAGTTCAAATGGCTTCACGGAACTTACAAGAATCTCTACAATACGACTAGATTTTTCCTCAATTACGCCACGCATGACCATAGAACCATAAATGATGATAAAAATATAGATCAATGTAGAAGCGAGAAACCCAATAAAATATCTCAAATCTGAAAAACTCATCTCTTCATTCTTACCCCTCACAACGTAAGAATCGATGTTTACGCTGACTTCGATATCTTTCAACAAAGATTTATCAACTCCGGCAAGTGCAAGACGATGAGACTTCAACTCATAAGCTATAACACTTTTAATGATCTCTCGCACCTGAAAACCCAACTCCTTTTTCATGATCAGACGAACATTGGCAGGGCCATTGATTACAGAAGTGGGAATATAAAGAATAGCATCGTATGAAGATTTCTTCAAATTGGATTTGAGAGTTTCTACGTCCATGGCAGGATAACTGAATTTAAGCCAGTTAAGTTGAGGGAATCTCCCATAAAACAATCCTGTTTCATCAACTACCGCCACTTCCTTTGGCTGGTCAGACAGCTGAGCTAGATAAATAGGCACAACGATAAGCAAAGCCATTAAAATGGGACCCAAAATAGTCATAATAATGAATACAGGCTTCCTCACTCGAGTAATAAACTCACGCCAAATGATAAGACCAATTTTTTTCATACTTTATAACTTCATTGATGGGTTGACCTGTTACCTGACTTATAAAAATACTATGAAATGATGGTAATACTTCATAATAGGCCAATAAATATCCTTGTTGAACTATGTTTTGCAAGATTTGTTTTAAATTATTTTGATCGGGTATGTAAATTATAGCTTCCCAAAACTCCTTCATTTTCTGTAGATATCTAATCTCAGTTCCATGAGTAAAAAAAGTTTCTGGTTTTCCTTCATACTGAAAACGAAATGCAAAAACATTGGTATTAAAACGTTTTTTTATTTCACCTACTTCACCACTTAAAATAATTTTTGATTTGTTGATAAGAGCAATTTCATCACAAAGTTCTTCGACGCTTTTCATATCGTGAGTCGAAAAAAGAATGGTAGCGTCGTTACGTAAGTTGAGAAGTTCGTTTTTAAGAAGTTCAACATTAATAGGATCAAATCCACTGAACGGTTCGTCGAAGATAATAAGTTTCGGACGATGAACAACTGTAATAATGAATTGCACTTTCTGAGCCATTCCTTTAGAAAGTTCTTCCACTTTGCGATTCCACCACGAAAGAATATCAAATTTTTCAAACCACTTTTTAAGCTCTTTTTCAGCTTTTGAACGATTCATTCCTTTTAACTGTGCAAAAAAAAGAGCTTGCTCGCCCACAGTCATCTTCTTATAAAGTCCGCGCTCCTCAGGTAAATACCCCATTAAACCCATGTGATCTGGAGAAAGTTTTTTCCCATCTATGCGAACTTCTCCCTCATCAGGAGCGTAAATCTGCATAAGAATACGAATAAGTGTCGTTTTGCCAGCACCATTGGGGCCAAGCAAACCAAATACTTTTCCTTTACCTATGCTTAAGGTTACATGATCTAAGGCTTTATAAGAACCAAAAGACTTACTAATACCATCTACCTCAATGGATACCATTCGGATTTTTGGCAAATATAAAACCTTAATTGCTAAAATATAACGCGCGTTGGTTTGTAGTATTAAGAAATGTTGTAAATTGCAAAAAACGAAATGGTTACCTATATTTTAATAGGTGTTTTAATTGTAGTTTTAATAGTTTTTGTCTTTTATTATCAAAAGCAGTTCGAAAAGGTGTTGGAAAGCATTCAACGAATTGATACACTACAACGAGATGAATTCGCTAGAAATCGAGACGAACTACAAAAATCCTTGAAAGACAATCGGCTTGAACTTGGGCAAAACATGACCCAGTTTAAAACCGAACTTTCCCAACAATTTACGCTCAACAAAGATGATATTCACCGTCAACTAGAAATGTTTCAAAAGACTCTTATTCAGAGTTTTCAAGATTTCAATACATATCACGCTCAAAAATTTTCGGATCTTGTCCGACAGTACGAACAAATGCGCCAAGACAC
This sequence comes from Bacteroidales bacterium, assembly GCA_026418905.1. Taxonomy (NCBI): domain Bacteria; kingdom Pseudomonadati; phylum Bacteroidota; class Bacteroidia; order Bacteroidales; species Bacteroidales bacterium. The sequence goes on from JAOAAK010000029.1 coordinate 22,756, forward strand.
TGAACATAAATTGGAAAAAGTTCGTGAAACCGTTGAAAAAAAACTCGAAAGCATACAGCAAGAGAACAACAAAAAACTAGAAGAAATGCGTGCGACTGTCGACGAAAAACTCCATAACACTCTAGAAAAACGGCTCAATGACTCATTCAAGCTCGTGAGCGAGCGACTTGAACAAGTACACAAGGGACTTGGGGAAATGCAAAGTTTGGCATCTAATGTAAGTGATCTCAAAAAGGTTCTGAGCAATGTCAAGCAACGCGGAATTTTAGGTGAAATTCAACTTGGTGCTATTCTCGAAAATATCCTCTCTCCAGAACAATATGATAAAAACATAGCCACAAAGCCCCATTCACGTGAAGTGGTGGAATATGCTATCATTTTACCGGGTAAAGACGAGCAAAATAAACCTGTCTATCTACCTATCGACTCTAAATTTCCATTAGATGTTTACCACCATCTTTTAGATGCTTACGAAAATGGGGATAGTAGCGACATTCAAACACACAGAAACCTCCTCACGACAGCTATTAAAAATGCAGCCAAAGACATTAATCAAAAATACATTTATCCGCCTCATACTACCGACTTTGCTATTATGTTTTTGCCATTTGAGGGACTCTATGCTGAAGTTGTCCGAGATTCAGACTTGTTGAGGGAACTACAACAAACATATCACATAATTGTAGCCGGCCCCAGTACATTGGCTGCTTTGCTTAACAGCTTGCAGATGGGTTTCCGCACCCTGGCAATCGAAAAACGCAGTACTGAGGTCTGGAAACTTCTCCAAGCCGTCAAAACCGAATTTAGTAACTTTGAAAAAGTTTTAAACAGCGCAAAAGATAAAATAGAAAAAGCAGGTGAAGAAATTGAAAAACTCGTTGGTACAAGAACTCGAAAAATCAATGCAAAGCTCAAAAACATTGAAGCTCTCCCTGAATCGGAAGCAAAAAAGGTCCTAGACATCACAGAAACTACATCAGAATGGGAAGATGATGACGTCGTGAATTAGCAACCACATCAATGAAAAAAAACCCAGGTTAAAAAAAGATATTTCTGTTCATTATCGGTAAAAACTTTTTATTTTGTTATCATGCATCGTTTGAAAGACTAGCTTAAAAAAATATGGTGGTAACCCTAAAAATCTATCATGTTGCATTAAAAAGAAAGAGAAAGATAGATCCTTCGCATAACCATGGGGCAAATTTAAGTATAAACAGTAGCATAGTTTGAGCAATACAAACACAAAGATTTTTGAAAAATAGTCGAAGTGCTATACATTCCTTTAAATATATGTGAGAAATTAGAAACGACCATACCTTATTTAATATACGCTAACAACTTCATGAAAGTAAGAAATATTCAGATTCTATTTATCTTTAGCAATAGGAGGTCGGACCTGTCCGTCAAACACTGAACATTACAACCTTTTTATCTGAATCATAGAAACAATACTTTCTATAGAGAGAGAATGATATAAAAAGTACTTGATTTTCAAAGAATTTTACTTTTTTTAATAAATTTCAACAGTAGAAAGGATTTGCTGTATTTTAAATGAAAAATATTATCATTTCTGGGTGTAGACGAATAATTAAATATGATGAATGGATCTGTAAATATCATTTACAAAAGGTTAATATTCTGGTACGTGGACGTTCTCATTAACAAAACCAAATCCCACCTAATTCTTAAAAAATAGATAAAGCAAAAAGAGGAGAGTAGCTTTTACCTTTTTCATGTATTAAACCCAAAAACTTGAAATGTCGTACTATTAAGCAAAATAACACCTAGCAACCTCAAACACAGTTATCATTGATCCAGAGCTAAAATCATTAATTACATATCATTTAAAAGTTTCATACGAAACAAAACAAATATGAAGAATATTTACTTAAGGATTTTACTTTTTCATGTATATAAAAAATTTTTATAAACAATAATTAATATGATATTTATTACATTAAACATATATTATTTAAATTCAGTTTAATTTTGAGTAGAATTATGTTCAACTTTAAAATTTAAGAGTATGAAAGGATTATTAACATTTTCAATGGGAATGATGGTTCTTGTGACCTTATGGGGTCAAACCATCCGTTACGTCAAAACAACAGGTCTTCAAGGTGGTGGATACCAAGGACCTTATTCATGGAATGATAACGAAGCATACAGAGATCTGCAAGCTGCTATCAACGATAGTCAGTTTGGCGATGAAGTATGGGTCGCACAAGGAACATATATTCCAATCTACGACTCAGCTTTTGTTTATACTGATTCTTCTCGTTGGTCAACCTTCGTACTTAAAGAAGGAGTAAAAGTTAGAGGATCGTTTCAAGGTTTACCTGGACAAGAAGGTGACACAAGTTATCAAGATTTGAATATGCATCCATCTATTCTCTCAGCTGATATAAAACAAAATGACCCCTCTTACTTTCCATGGCCAGGTGGTGCTCAAATAAGTGATTCGTATATCATAGATAATGCTTATTCAATTGTCCGCAATGTAACACCACTAACATCTGCCACATTACTAGACAATTTTGTCATTAAACATGCTTATTATTTAGATACAACATTACCAAATTATGGAAATCAAAAAGTGATTGGCGCAGTTTTTCTTAAAGAGAATGCTTCTCCGATTTTGTCAAATTTACTTTTCATGCAAAATAATGGTGCTGTTGGTTGGATTCCAGGATTCATTCATTTTCCCGGCCAGCAATCTATAGCCGGTTCTGCCATCACCATCGTCAATTCCAGCCCTACCATAAAAAATTGTATGTTCTGGAGAAACTATAGTGGGCCTGCCATTACTGTAAATAATTTTGTAAATTATGACACAGTTTATGTTAAAGATTCATATTTTATTGATAATTACGGTGGGGATGCTGGTGCTGTAATTTGTCCGTATGGAGCAGCTAAGTTAGTCATGATTAATTGCATGATGTATTATAATTTCTCAAATTATGGTACTGGTCTCATTGCTAAGGGATTCTGGACATCTAATCCAGTAGAAGTTATTATTCAAAATTGTACTTATATGCAAAACAATTTAACTTCTTTAGCTTATCCTGGACGTTTATTCTATCTAATGGCGAATTATGGACATGCTGCAGTCGATGTTAAAGTTGCAAATTCTGTTTTTTGGGATAACGGACCTAAATTTACTTCAAATAATACCCCTGATGGGATATTTTACTATGATTCTGGTATAAGCCTCGATATAACCAATTCACTAGTTGAGTTTGGCTGGCCTCATTATAAATCAAATATCCTCACTTCCAACCCCTTATTTGTTTCATTACCAAGCACAAATCTTTCACCACTTGATTTTGATTATAAATCAGCTTTCAACGTCTATGAAAATAGTCCATTAATTGATCCTAATTTACCTCAAGTATATTTCAACGTACCCTTCGATATTAACGGTAATCCTCGAGATGCTAACCCAGATTTGTCTTCATTTGAATTTGAAGACCCTATACCCGCTTCCCTAATTCCAATCGAAAATTCAGAACACGTCATTATCTATCCAAATCCTTTTTCAAACGAATTCAGTATCAAACTAGATCATGTTAATAATGCCATACTTCAGATCTACGATATTACAGGACGCGAAATACACCAACAGTTATTAGAGAATAATATAAATCAAATTTCAGTAAAAGGGATGCTTAGTGGATTGTACACTATAAAGGTTTCCACAACAAATGGAGATATTCTCTCTGTACGGAAAATAATAAAACAATAAAACTTCGCGTCTTTAACACAAAAAAGCTGTCACATGTGTGACAGCTTTTTTTTCTTAAAATCACTTCATCATACATTATGATCCAAGACTGAGTGTTTTTTATTTTATTTATGCGAATTTCTCATTCATGCTTGTTCACCATCCAAGCTTAAATGATCAACTATAGTTCGACAAAAAAACAGAATAAGCCATGAAACAAGAACTTTAATTTTACATCCAGCAAAATATAACGTTAAAAAAAGAATTCCCACCAATTTAACTCATAACATTGCTCTCCTTCTATCAAAGTGTGTTGCTCTAAAAAAATTTCAATCTTTCACAAGCTCTATATACTGAGTTAAGCTAAAACATTTAAGGATCGAAGATCTTCAAAAGCCTGCACGACACGTTTTACCATGGACTTTTCGGCCTCACGAAGCCAGGCTCGAGGATCATAATATTTTTTGTTAGGTTTGTCAGGACCTTCAGGATTACCAAGTTGCCCTTGAAGATAAGCTTCATACTTCTTATAATAATTTAAAACTCCTTCCCAATAAGCCCACTGAGTATCAGTATCAATGTTCATCTTGACAACCCCATATGATATTGCTTCATGGATTTCTTCCCTACTTGAACCACTACCGCCATGGAAAACAAAGGACACGGGTTTTGTTTCTGTCAGTTGTAATTTTTCGACAATATAATTTTGACTGTTTTTTAGGATGACGGGCTGAAGGACAACGTTACCGGGCTTGTAAACCCCATGAACATTTCCAAATGAAGCTGCAATCGTAAAGTTGGGAGAAATTTTTATCAGTTCCGTATACGCATAAAAAACATGTTCGGGTTGAGTATAAAGACGAGCATTTTCTATTCCTGTATGATCTACCCCATCTTCTTCACCTCCTGTCACGCCAAGTTCAATTTCCAAAAACATTTCCAAAGCTGATATTTTTTCAAGATATTTTTTGCTGATAGCAACGTTTTCTTCAAGTGTTTCTTCACTTAAATCTAACATATGACTTGAAAAAAGAGGATAACCATGTTTCTGATAAAATTCTTCTCCAGCCTTGATCATACCGTCTACCCAAGGTAGTAGCTTTTTAGCTGCATGATCGGTATGAATGACTACCGGTACTCCATAGAGCGGTGCCAGCTGGTGAATTAAATGAGCTCCAGCTATAGCACCAGCAATACTAGCTTCATAGTTGTCATTATGAATAGATTTTCCAGCAACGAACTGACCTCCACCACTGGAAAATTGAATAATGACAGGCGACTTGACCTGTGCTGCTGCCTCTAGGACAGCTATAATAGTACTCGAATTGGTCACATTTACAGCAGGTAAAGCAAATCCTTTCTCTTTAGCATATGCAAACAATTTTCTTAAACCTTCTCCATACACAATTCCGGGTTTTAAAATCTCCTTCAATGTTTCCATAATATTTTTTTCAAAATTACGAGATTTTTCACGAATATAGAATATACCTTTTCGTATAAAACATGTTAACTTTGATCGTTTAACGTGCATTTTTTATGTCAAAAGATATATATGAAATTTTTCTCAAGCATATCTCTTCCGACATACCTGACTACGGATCGAGAAAATATTTACTTGCTGTTAGCGGGGGTCTGGACAGCATGACCATGTGGGAACTATTTACTCGTGCAGGTTTTCAGGTTATTGTAGCCCATGTAAACTATCAACTCCGGGGACAAGAAAGCGAAGAAGATGAACTACTTGTTAGAAAAATTTCTTCGGAAAGAAATCAACCTGTTTTCGTCAAACATATAGATTTGCACAGTTTTGCTCAACAACATGGTCTAAGCATTCAGATAGCTGCCCGCAAAGTACGATACGATTTTTTTAAAAAAATCCTCGAACAGGAAAAAGCAGATTTTATTTGCACTGCACATCATAAGGATGATTTGATTGAAACATTCTTCATTGCTCTTCACCAAAAAGGAAATCTGTTCAAACTAACTGGCTTTCAAAAGATTTCCGACTATATTTATAGACCTTTATTGAACTTTTCACGCAAGGAACTTGAATCATATGCTTATCAAAGAAAAATTATTTTTAGAAATGATCGAAGTAATCAACAAGACATATATCAACGAAACATTTGGAGAAATCATATTTTACCAAAAATTGACTTTTATTTTCCTAATTTTCGTCAAAACTTTTATCAAAGTTTAAACTATTTGCGTGAAACAAGCTCATTCTTAAAATATGCGATCCATCGAGAATTAGAATTTTGCATGATCGACGATCGAACGTTAAATTTAAATAAACTTAGAAAACACCCTTTTTCTATTTGGTTACTTAAACAATTCTTACTATCCATGAATGGCGATCCAAATTGGGCTGAAAAAATCTTATCTTCTTCCTTACAACCTCGACGCTTTATCAAAAATGGCAATATCTTTTATATTCATCACGATTTTTTATACGTAGAAAAACTAGATCAAACCACGGATAGCATCGATTTATACTATATTGACGAAGATCTTTCTACATCTCATTTGCCTTTTTTTCTCGAAGCTACCCAAGTCACCATTCAGAGTTTAAATGAGATACCGAGAAATCCCTATCAAGCCTGCATGGATATGAGCAAACTACAATTTCCGATTCTTGTTCGAAAATGGAAGGCAGGTGATTATTTTCAACCACTTGGGATGAAAGGACAAAAAAAAGTATCTGATTTTCTCACTGACTCAAAAATTCCAATTTGGGAAAGAAATAAAACGTATGTGATGATTTCCAACCATCATATTATTTGGGTCATAGGCTTGCGGATCTCACAGCAGGTTGCAATTCAAGAAGTGCCCTCCCAAGCCATCCTGTGGAATTATAAAAATATATAACTTTGTGTATTAAAATGAATTTCATGAAAAAAACACTTGCAGTTGTTCTCATTATTTTTAATTGTCTTATTGTAAAAAGTCAAATTCTTCAACCCGTCAAATGGAAATCATACGTTCAAAAGCATAACGATTCTATTGCACATTTGGTATTCAAAGCCACCATAGATCCTGGATGGCATTTATATGCTCAGGATGTTCCACCAGGAGGTCCTGTTCCAACGACTTTTTCTGTCAAACCAGGAAAACACTTCACGTTAATCGGTAAAGTTTATCCTGTAACTAAGGCTCATGATGGGTACGACAGCACATTCGAGATGAACATTAAGTTTTATGAGAATTCTGCTACATTCGTTCAACCTATTAAAATTCTAAGTAATGAGAAGTTTACAGTAGAAGCTACTGTAGAATTCATGGCATGCAACAACATTACCTGTATTACTCCCCAAGAAGTTGATTTTTCTTTCACCATTGATGGTTCCCAGTATAAAATAGCAACTTTAAATGTTGTGTCAAAAGATAAAGACACAATATCCTCTCAGGGAAAAACACCTCATACGGTAGTTTCTTCTGACAAATCCACAACCCTGAATCATGATCAGAAAACAAGTCGTGGCACGATCGATGTCGTTCGTCCAAAGCGTTCTATTTGGGGAATCATTCTGGAAGCCATCATTTGGGGATTATTGGCTATTCTTACACCTTGCGTTTTCCCCATGATTCCAATGACCGTATCCTTTTTCCTCAAAAGCAATCAAGGCAGCAAAATCAGAGCTCGCTTTAACGCAACTTTTTTTGGCATTAATATCGTAGCACTTTATACACTCCCTATTGCCTTCCTTATTGGGATTACGTATCTTTTTGGAGGAGAGAGTGTAACAGCCGATATCTTTAATTGGCTCAGCACTCACTGGTTACCTAACATCATTTTTTTCCTAATTTTTTTCATTTTTGCTCTTTCGTTTTTCGGAGCTTTTGAAATAGTCCTGCCCCACTGGATGGTAAATCGAGCCGATAGAAACGCTGATCGTGGTGGAATGCTGGGAACTTTTTTTATGGCATTGGTTTTAGTGCTTGTTTCCTTTAGCTGCACAGGTCCTATTGTAGGGACTATCATAGTAAAATCGCTTCAGGGAGATATTTGGGAACCTGTCATTACGATGCTTGCTTTCTCTATTGCTTTTGCCTTACCATTTTCAATTTTTGCATATTTTCCTCAATGGCTCGAAAAATTACCTAAATCGGGCGGGTGGATGAACATGTTCAAGGTCACACTGGGTTTTCTTGAACTTGCTCTGGGACTCAAATTCCTCTCTGTAGCAGATCAAGTTTACCATTGGCGGTTGCTTGATCGTGAAGTATACCTTGCCATTTGGATAGTTATCTTTTCCCTTTTAGGCATGTACTATTTAGGCATATACCGCTTCAAACACGATGACAAAACCGATCACATTTCTATTGGACGACTCATGCTCGCCATTGTAACCTTTAGCTTTGTTTTATATCTTATTCCAGGTATGTGGGGTGCACCACTTAAAGCTCTCTCAGGTTACCTCCCCCCTCAACAAACTCATGATTTCGACATTCAACGCATCATTCGTGAAGAAATACAGGTACAACTTTCGATGATGGGTAATGCAAATCCGGAAAAAAGTGATTTATACAAACTTTGTGAAAAACCCAAGTATGAAGACATTCTCCCTCCATTACCACATGGCCTTCAAGGTTATCACGACCTTGAACAAGCCTTACGATGTTCGAAAAAATTGCAAAAACCAGTTTTTGTTGACTTTACCGGACATGGCTGTGTCAACTGTCGAGAAATGGAAGCCCGTGTTTGGAGCCATCCAGAAGTATTAAAAAGATTAAAAAACAATTTCATAGTTTGTGCTCTTTATGTAGATGATAAAACAGAGCTTCCAGAAAATGAATGGGTAAAATCTACTTACGATGGAAAAATCAAAAAAACCATTGGAAAAAAATATGCCGACTTACAAGTGACCCGATATAAAATTAATGCTCAACCATATTATGTAATATTAGATACTGCCGGTCATGACCTAGTTGAACCCAAGGCTTATGATCTCAACGTAGATAATTTTATTCAATTTCTTGATAATGCCTTGAAAGAATTTAATAACAGAATGAACAAATAAATAAAATTATATTTGTAAAAATTAAAGCATGAAATCACCTGAAGATGTTTTGAAAGAAGCCATTTTGATGGAAAAAAGAGGGCAAGCCCTTTACAACGAAGTATCTCATAAATCTCCCGATCCTGATGTGAAAAGAATTTTTTCACTTATGGCCGAGGAAGAAGCTATGCATGCTGCCTTTTTATCGGAACAACTAAAAAGTTTCTTAAAAAACAAAAATTTCGTTAAACTGGACCTTAAAGAAGAAGTGAGTACTCTTACTGAACTTATTATTAATACTAATTTAAAAGACAAAATTGAAGCTGCCAGCTTTGAAGGAGCTGCTATCAGTGCTGCGATCGAACTAGAAACCAAATCGATCGAGGTTTACAAAAAACAAGCAAAAGAGGCCATTGATCCTCACATCAAAGAAATGTTTGAATACCTAGCTCGATGGGAAAATACCCATTATGAAATTTTACTTAAACTTGATGAACAGCTTAAAGAAAAAATTTGGTTTAGCAATGAATTTTGGCCTTTTTAACTTTTTACCTACATAAAATAAAAAAGGCTGGCTAAAAGCCAGCCTTTTTTGTTACCATCTTTTACGTGGTTTATAATGAGTGTGCAAAAGTTCATGAGCTTCATGACTATTAGGTTTGCCAAGGAATTCTTCGTAAAGCTGAAGTACTTCTGGGTTTTGATGCGATTTTCGCAAAGGCAGTCCCTCGTCTTCTGCATAAATTGCTTCTGCTCTTTTCTTACGAATGTCAAGACTTGTAGGAATGGGTTGACCACCTCCTCCTAAGCAACCACCGGGGCATGCCATAACTTCAACAAAATGATAACTTGCTTTGCCCTGTTCAATGGCCTCCATCAATTTTTTAGCATTAGCTAATCCATGGGCAACAGCAACTTTGACCTCAGCACCTTCAAGGAAACTCCATTCTGGTAATGTTCCTTCGATTTTGATAGTTGCTTCGCGTACGCCTTCCATGCCTCGTACGGGTGTAATGTTGAGATTAGCAAACGGCACTTCTCGCCCTGTCACAATTTCATAAGCGGTACGTAAAGCAGCTTCCATGACGCCTCCAGTAGCTCCAAAAATTACTCCAGCACCTGTCGAAGTCCCCATCAAATTGTCATAAGGCATATCTTCAAGGTTGACGAAGTCAATCCCTGCCTGTTTGATCATCATGGCAAGCTCTCTGGTTGTTAGAACAACATCTACATCTTGATATCCGCTATCTCGCATTTCAGGTCTTTCTGCTTCGAATTTCTTGGCCGTGCATGGCATGATAGATACCACTTTAATTTTTGCTGGATCGATATTACGTTTCTTAGCGTAATATGTTTTAGCCAATGCGCCGAACATCTGTTGAGGAGATTTACATGTTGATAGATGCTTTAGAAGATTAGGAAACATGTGTTCAATAAATTTAATCCAGCCAGGTGAACAAGAAGTAAACAAAGGTAGTGCAACATTGGTATCTTTTTCCACCAAAGCTTTCTTTAGTCTTGTTAGTAATTCTGTACCTTCCTCAAGAATAGTTAGGTCAGCTGTGAAATCCGTATCCAATACGCCATCAAAGCCAAGGTGTTTCAAAGCTGCTACCATTTTACCCGTCACGCGAGTACCTGGTTCAAAGCCAAGTTCTTCCCCAAGAGCAGCACGAACAGCAGGAGCTGTTTGTACTACCACATGATAATCTGGATGGTTGATGTAATCCCAAACAACTTCAATGTAAGAACGTTCAGTTAAAGCAGCTGTCGGGCAACGATTGATACACTGCCCGCAATTGGTGCATACCACTTCATTCATAGGCATATCAAAGAAAGTTCCAATGTGTTGATGGTCCCCCTTAGCTATAACAGCAAGAGCTGTGACTGCCTGCAGTTCACTGCATGTTCTTACACATCTCTGGCAACGGATGCATTTACTATTGTCCTTTTGTATGGAAGGAGAACTGATGTCTGGAATTTTATCTTTTTCCTTCACTAAATCAAGAAACAAATGATAACCAATCCTGTATTCAGCAGCAAGTGTTTGCAACTCACAATTGCCGTTTCGGAAACATTTAGTACAATCTGCATTATGTTCTGAAAGAAGCAATTCAACGACATGTTTTCTCGCAGAACGAACCTGTTCGCTATGAGTAAAAATTTCCATTCCTTCAGCGACAGGTGTTGCACAAGCTGCAGAGAGCAATCGAGAACCTTTAACCTCCACCACACACACACGGCAATTACCTGCCACACTCAAATCAGGATGATAACATAGAGTTGGAACTTTAAAATTTGCTAATCTTGCTGCATCGAGAATGGTTGTTCCTTCGGGAACATTGACAGGTATATTATTCACTTTTACGGTAACCATATCCTTAAAATTTTAATATATAATCTCTTCTTTAAAGTTATCGACGATGGAAATAAATGGATTAGCCACAGATTGTCCTAATCCACACTTGGCTGCCACACGCATGGTTTGAGCTAATTTTTTAAGTTCATTTAAGTATTCAGGTTCTTTTTCACCTTTCTTGATAGCTTCAATCCCTTTGAGCAACTGCTGGGTCCCAATTCTGCAAGGAGTACATTGCCCGCAACTCTCTTCTACAAAAAATTCAAGGTAATTTTTAAGTACATTGTACATGGATCGAGATGAATTGAAAAGCATCATCGATCCTCCAGTAGGTACTCCTTCAAAACCTATGATTGTATCATTAAACCTTTTTCTTGGTACGCAAAAACCTGATGCACCACCAATTTGAACAGCCTTGGTATCACCGTCGCCAAACTCTTCAACAAAATCAGCTACTTTCATCCCCATTTCTAGTTCATAAATACCAGCCTTAGGTGTATCTCCAGATATCGAAAACACTTTCGAACCTCTTGAATCCGTGGTACCTAGCTTCTTAAATTCCTCTACGCCCATTCTTAAAATCATGATGACCGAAACAAGTGTTTCGACGTTATTAATCACCGTAGGTTTTCCAAAAAGTCCTGCAGTGGTTGGGAATGGAGGTTTGTTGCGAGGCTCTCCACGATATCCTTCAATGGATTCCATAAGAGCTGTCTCTTCACCACACACGTAAGCACCACTTCCTAAACGAATTTCAATGTTAAATGGGAAATTCCGTTGTTTTAACTGATCATTAAATATATCCAGTTTTGGTTGTAGATTCTTCATCAAATATTTATATTCTCCTCGTAAATAAATGTAACCTTTTTGAGCACCAATGCAATAAGCACAAACAGCCATTCCCGTAAACAATTTCTCGGGAACCTCATCTAATATTTTCCTATCTTTGAAAGTTCCTGGCTCCCCTTCATCTGCATTACAAATTACATATTTTTCATCTCCAGGAGCAGCTGCAGCAAATTTCCATTTTAGTCCCGTTGGAAATCCAGCACCGCCACGACCTCTTAAACCACTATCAATGATCATTTGAATTACCTGTTCTCGAGGAGTGGTTAGTGCTTTATCTAAAACATCAATGGGACTGCATTCTTTACTAAATATAATATCTACTTTTTTCAAATGTGCCATAAATATTTAGTTTTTTGATTTACTCATATAATTTTCAATAATTTCAATAGCTTTTTGGGATGTAAGTTCGGTATATGGTTCGTCGTTGACCAACATTGCAGGTCCTTTATGACACCATCCAATGCAATTGGTGTAAAGCAATGAAAATTCTCCATCATGCGTGGTTTCACCCATTTTGATCTTCAAGGTTTTTTCCAAAGCTCTGACAATGTGTTCCTTGCCAGCCATTTCACACGAAATAGTCTTACAAACGCGAATTATGTTTCTTCCCCGAGGTACAGTATCGAGAAAAGAATAAAATGTTGCTGTACCATACACATCTGCAGGAGGAATATCCATTTGTTTTGCAACCTCAACCAGAGCCTCCTGACTTAAGTACCGATTTACTTCAACTACTCCTTGCAGCACAGGAAGCAAACTACTTCTGTGTTTGCCGTATTTTTCGACCAATTTTTTAACCAATTCTGCTACATTTGACATATGTTTTCTTTTTACTTTGAGCAAATTTATACCAATAACAAACATAAAAACAAACTTAATGGGCGATTTCAACCAAATCTCTTTAATTTATATTAAGTTTAAATAAAAATTTAATTACTTTAGTATTATATGTCTTTATTCATGAAAAGACTAAAATGAACTTTGCCATACTTTCTTTCTTCGATGAAGTTTGGATGTTTATAAAAATTTTTCTCCTTCGAGTGTTCAACAATTAGGATTCCATCCTTCATAAGAAGCTGTCTCTCAAATACATATTGAATTATTTCCTCTAAATAACGATCATGATAATAAGGATCGGCAAAAATAATGTCAGCTTTAAGTTTCGTAAAACGTAAAAAAAAATGAACATCCTTAAAAGTCACGTAAAAATTATTCAAATTCCATTCTTTTTTGATTTTTTTCAAATGCCGAACTAACAAAGGATTTTTTTCTACTGCAAAGACTTTGTTAGCACCGCGAGAGATAAATTCTAAAGAAATCGAACCTGTTCCAGCATAAAGATCAAATACTATAGTGTTGCTGATATCGTAACGATGCTGTAAAATGTTAAACAATCCCTCCCTTGCAACAGCCGTTGTGGGTTTGACCGGAAGTGAATTGGGCAGCGGGATGTATCGCCCCCCGAACTTTCCACCAATTATACGCATAAATCCCTCAGACACCAAAAAACAGACGAAAAAGGAAGGTACCGATCGTCATCTGTCTCAACTCCCTTTAAAATTTCAGGATCACAATTCTTCTCTTTCAGAAATAAGAAACGTTCATCGTTAGAAACTACGTCACCAGAAATCAGTACACGTAAAGGTGATTCATTCAAAGAACAAGTTTGGATGGCACCAAAGAATTGATACCAAAACTCACTTAAAGTCTGTACATAATAATGATTAAAAATTTTTACTTTACCATGATCTAACACAAGTAATGTCATATACTCATTAAATAAAAATATTATAGCATAAGCATTTTGAAACGAAGACTTTAGATAATTTTTTAAAGCATGCTTCAACCAAAAAAATGTATAATCTTTCACATCTGAAGAAATTCTTGAAAGCTGGGATGGCACATGAGTGACCAGATAAGCAGATATATCCTCAATAAAGTATTTTTCTAAAGGTATACTTGCTGAAACATCTTTTGCTAAAGAATAAATTGAGTGTAAATCATAACTTAAAACAAGTTCTTCAGGAACCAACATAGAATTCGGCCTGTAAAAAGAAAAAACCTCACACGGATTTTTTTCTAGAAAAAAAAATGCTTCATCCAGTGGCTGAAAAAAAGCTCTTTTGAAAAAAATACCACCTGTGCCAATGTTTACTTCGAAATAAAAAAAACCATCTTCTGTAAAAAGCGAAATTCTTTTAATCTTATTACCCGGAATTATCTTAACATTTTCTAATTCAAATCCAGAATATTTCATTCCCAATTTCCATCCACCGTGGGTTCAGTAAGAGAGCCAAATCTCAAACCTTCATCAGGATTAACATTAAACTTCTTCAGATCATAATCTTTAAGAAAAGACTTAAAAGGAGCAACAACTTCAATAACACTCACCATAATTTCCCCTTTCTTTATGCGATCAGTTTTCATCGTAAATGTATCAGGTTTAGCACCATTTATATCAGAAAATGGAATATATCGTAATTTTTCAATATCTATAGACTGGTTTTTAAAGAGTGTATCTATAACACTCACATAACCAATGGTATCAATTATAGGATTAATGAGTAATGTATCACCAGGCCGAGGAGTAATTTTCAACAAAGGAACTTTACCTTGCTTCAAAAACAAAACTAAACTATCCCACGTTGGGATGTATCTATTGTTCATTTTGTTATACAATTCTTGAATCATCCGTATTTGCTTGAGCCTCTGAATGATCACTTGTTCACGAGCTTTTTTTTCATTTGAAAAACGAATGGGAGTCTCTATTGATCTATAAATCAAAAAAACTAGCGCTACAATGATCAGCAATAAAACCAATTGCACTATTCTTTTCACCATAAGTTGTGTTTTTGCAAAAATAAAATTTTTAACTCCACTAGAAAAAAATTATTGACACAACACATATAAATCATCACGTGGATTGATGCATAAAATGGGTATATCTACTGCTTCTCGAATAGTTCTTACATCGGTATCTCCCTCTAAAATGCTAAAAATATCTCGTCCTCCAGATGTCAGATGAAGAAAACATCCTGCTTGAATATTCTTAGCGAAAAGCAATCCCTCTGAAACCGATTTACCATAGGACGTTCGCAGAGATACGATTTCATATGACAACGAAAGATTGTTGTATAATTTTTCGAGGCTCTGAAGATTACTCTGAATCTTTACTTTCAAAAACATATCTTTAGGCTCAGGCACCAATACGTAGATTAAAGAATGATATTTCCGTGCAAAATAACTTGCCCATAAAATTTTTTCTTTTTCAAGTGGAGAAAAATCAATCATCAATACAATTTTACTATAATCATTGAACGAAACACGTTCGTTTACCATCAAAAAAGGTGATCTTTGCCTTCTAAGAGATGAAATTTCTTTTCTCAGATTTCTACCAGTCTGAGTCATGTTAGTATTATGCGCATAAATCAACATGACAACATCGTAGTTTGAAGAAAAATGATAAAACATTTTTTTCCATTTGTTTTTCTCAACCAAATATGATGTTACAGAATAATGATCGTTGATTAATGTGCCAGCAAGACTAGAAAGCAAATACCGTTCTTCATCGCTACTTCCGCAACCAAAAATTATAAGATGGGAACCAAAAACTTGAGCCATTCTTTTTCCCTCTTTGAGGGCTTTATCCGATAAACTATTAAAAAAATATGGGACGACAACGTATCCCTTTAACACAGCTGAATTCATGAACACTATTGGATTATAAGTAGTGGTAACACATTCTTTTCGTGATCATTGTGCAATACCAAGTAATAAATTCCAGGAGATAGGGCGGGTAATTTAAGGACATTATCGTAAAGCCACACAAGACCGGTTAATTTTGTTCCCTGCGGGGTAAATAAATCCACTTGATATAGTGACCGAACAGGTATTTGGAAATAAATTTCTTGTGTCGAAACCGGGTTAGGATAAAAGAACAATTTTTGATTTATTGTCTCACTCAAAAAAAGATCAGGATTGAAAAAACGATCTGTTGCATGCTGCACGGAAGAAATGGTCTGATGATAATTTTTCCCGACAAGAATCAACAAAGAAACCCTAATCGTATCGAATGGTTGTAGACTAAATGGGCCACAGCTAACCATCGCCGCTACATCATTACCTTTGATGTCCATGCCAGCAGCATATCGATTGGTCTGCAACATGGTGTACTTTTCAACTTCAGTAAATCCATCAGTGAGAGTAATACTCCCTCCCCATCCGTTTAAATCGCAAGCATAAGCAAACGTATTGTTCTGATCAAGGATTTTCATAGCAACAAAATAGGTCGAATCTAAATCAAAAGTGATCAGTGATTTTGTGTTTGAATTATAAAGGGAACGGTTATTTGAATAAGCAGCAATATCCCAATCGGCAAAAAAACCTACATAAAAATTTTGTAACAATTGATTGTGTTTGTTGACTATACTGTAAGTGGAGATAAAATAATTATCATCACTTGCTTGTTGATAACCATAAGTGTTTTGGTAAATTTCTATGTAGTTAGGATTAGTAGCTAAACTATCTGAAAAATGAGAAATCAGAACTTGATCTGCTTTGCTCGGAGGATTTTCATATATAACAAAATCAATTGCTTCGTAATCATTACTAACAGAGGAAACACCATATAAATTATCCGAAATTTTTACCGTCGAGGATCCAGCCACCAATCCAAACATCTGTACTAATGAAGGAGAATTCTGAAAACGAAAACCATCCCCCTGCAAACAATAAGGATAATCATTGTAAGCATAATTGCCTCTGCTTGTTACAGTTACATTAACTTTATTGATGTTAAAATTTAAATAATCTCGATTAACTATCAAAGTGACATATTCTGTTTCTCGGTAAGATAAAACAGGATCTATAAACTCAATTTTAATATGTATAGCCTGATTAGGCTGAACATTATTAAGTTTAATTGTAAAAGGCATAATACTATTCTCATAAGCCTGTAATGTTTGTAAAATTCCTATTTGCAACGTGTCAATTAGCAAGGTTACATTCGATGCTGTCGTCGAAATGCAAGCAAAAAAATGATTGGTCGTCGGGGCTAAATAATTCATTAATTTTAATATTAACCCAACAGTATCACCAGGCATAAAAAATTCATCATTATGATCAGTGAAGCTATAAGATAGAAGTCGAATAGATGGCTTATTAAAAGGATCTGTCAATGCCCTGTAAATGTTCAAACGGCCTTTCCCTAGTTTGCCCTGATAGGGCAAATTTAAAGGCAGGGTATCAATAATATCGGCCGTTGTCCGGAGGCGTTCAGCTACTTGTAACATAGTAAGATGGGGGAAGTACGAACTAACTAAAGCAGCAGCAGCACTTACCATAGGAGCAGCCATAGATGTACCCGATGAGAAAACAAAGCCAGGACCCGGCCATGTAGAGTAAATGTCTTTTCCTGGTGCTGCTAAATCTACAAAACGACTAACGGAACTATTGCTCCACTTATGGTCATTAATATCTGTCGCTGCTACACTTAAGACATATCGATATGAGGCAGGATAATATGTCGCCTCACCACCTGTATTCCCACAAGCAGCTACAACAAGCGAACCACACACTTCTGTGACGTAATCTACAATGTCCTGCCCAAACTGAGAGAAAATAGTGCTACCCCAAGAACAATTTATGACCTTTGCTCCATGCTCTGCAGCATAAATGACACCGGCATAAGCTCCTGTTAAACTACCATAAGCATTATCTATTTTAACTGGCAATATTTTACAACGAAATCCTACACCAGCCATGCCGTACTGATTATCAACTGTCGCACCAGCTATACCACTCACGTGAACTCCATGCCCTAAAGTTTGATACTGAGGATTGTTGTCGTTCATTCCAAAATCCCAACCTCGATAATTATCCACAAACCCATCGTTGTCATTGTCTTGACCATCTATAGGATCATCATAATTATGTTTTACTGATGCCCATAAATCTGGATGTGTGAAATCGATGCCTGTATCCACAATCCCTATTACTGTGTTCGTATCTCCTTTCCAAATATCCCAAGCTTGATATGCTTTGATTTTTTGAAGGTAATATTGATTGGAAATGTAAGCGTCATTAGGGGTATATAAATTTTCAAGTATTGGAAATCTTTCCACATATGCAAAAAAATTCGTTTTCATAAGTTTAGATATAGCAAAATTTAGATCCATGTTGGTATCTAAAACAATTTCCACCATTCTACGAATAGACGATGCCGCAGGATGTTTGTATATAGTTGAATCTCTAAATGCCCGTGACCAAGGAAAAAGAACCTTAATTTCTTTCACCTTTAACTGATCAAGAAGAATTCGATTATTATCATTAAACAATTTAAGAGAATTTTCATCATTAAATTTAGCTATTAAACAACCCTTATAAAAAGACTGCTGATTTTGAGACCAACTAAGAATAAAGATAAATACGAACATGATTATATTAATCAAACGAATCATATCAGAATGTTTTTTTGTAAAATTATAAAAAGTGAATTATTTGATTTTTTTTCTTGTTAAGTATTGATTTTTTCTTGTTAAGTATTGATATGGAAAATAAAGAAAGGGAAAAACAAGTACTTCGATCCAAAAAACAAGAGAATAAGAATTTTTAGCAAAAAATTTTGCTGTTTCAGGAAGTAAAAAAATATTCAAAATCATAGTTGATAACCACAAAATAAAAAAAAACATTTGTAAAAAAACATGCAACTTTATTAATAAAGGTATAGAAAAATATAGCCCACTGAGAATGATAAAACCTTCCAGCGTAAACAACAATAAGCACTTAATTTTTGAAACTACAAGAATAGTACAAAAAGCCTTTACCCTCAAGCAAGGCACAAAAACAGTCCAAATTTTTATCTGCTTTTCAGATGCCCATAAAGCAAAAACAATCGATGGAATGAGGAAAAACAAAATAAACATTACTCCACTTATCATGAAAAATACAAATAAAACTAAAAGCTAAAATAGTAAAAAGGGGTGCCACTTAAATTTTTACTGCTGAAGAGGAGTATATGTTGATCCGTCAAAAGCAAGAATAGGGAAAAATATAAACGGTAAAAAAATTAGTCCAATCGTAAATCCTACACCCTTCCCGAAAGACAAAGAAAGTCTGTGATATAAAATTATCAAAATGATAAAATTCACGAAAGGTATTAATAAAAGAATAATCCACCAAATAGGTTTTTTTACAATTTCAAGAAGAATAATAAGATTATAAATTGGTACAATTGAAGCCCACCCAGGTTGACCTGCTTTTACATAAATCTTCCACATGGAAACTATCATCAAAATAATGATAGCTAGATAAAACACAATAAAGGCCATTGATGCACCTAAAATTCCTCCCATAATAATTGGTTTTAAATTTCCTTACTCTATATGGCTTTTCAGGAAACGCCCCGTTTTTTTTAGGTGATACGGCTTCACCTGTGACACCCCACGCAAAAATATTAAAATTTATTTTATAGAAGTTATATTTTAATGAAAAAATTTTTTAGACAAATTTTTTCACACAGATTTTTTACTCTTTTATAGAGTAATCCTAAATTCAAAAGATTTCTCGACACAATGTAATACACAAAGTGAACAGGGATGTAGTTCACCTCTAAGCCTTTTATCTACCATTCTTTCAAGCTGAGTTTTTAATACTTCTGGCTCAACATTTTCAATGATCTCATGAGCAAATGCATACATCAAAATAAGCCGAGCATCTCTTTCGCAAATACCCCTTTGCTTAAGATAATAAATAGCTTCTTCATCTAGTTTGCCCACAGATGAGCCATGCGAACACTTTACATCATCGGCATAGATTTCAAGAAAAGGTTCTGAAAAAACTTGAGCCGTAGGGGTTAAGAGAATATTTTTATTGTTCTGATAAGCATTGGTTTGTTGAGCTTCTGAAGCCACTTTAATATGCCCTCTGAAGATAGCACGAGCTTCTTCATCCAGAATTCCTTTGAAATTCTGACGACTATAACAACCTGCTGCATTATGATTGACATAAAGATGTGTGTCCAAAATTTGCTTTTTATCTAACAAATAAAGTCCATTTAACTCTGCCTTAGCATTATTAGCATTGAGGTCAACAATCATCTCATTTCGAATTATTCCGGCATTGAAAGTTACAAGATCATAATGAAAATACGAATTTCTTTCTTGGTGAATAAAACTAGTTGTAATAAGAGCGGTTTCAAGATCCTTGTTTTGAAGTTTAATAAACTTGCAACTAGCATTTTCGTCGATAAAAAATTCATTTACAACATTAACTAGATTGTTTTTATCTTGGACACTATCATCACATTGCAGAAGTTCTATTTCAGCACCTTTCCCAATTATAATGAGATTGCGTAAATGATATATTTCAGGATTCAAAGAATTAATGATATTTACCAACTGAAAAGGCTTAGTAATTTTGACACCCATTGGTACATATAAAAAGAAACCTGACTGAAAGAAAGCAGAATTCAATGCTACAAAAGGAGAATGCATGTTACGAGCAATCTGAAATAAGTAAGGTTTTACGAGATGAGGATATCGTTTGTAAGCTTCCATTAAACTACCAGCTATAATCCCATTTTTAAAGACAGTAAGAGGTTGATGCTCATAAGCAAATTCCCCATTATAAGTCGAAAACAGAAAAGTTTCAAAATGATGTACCTTACAAGAAAAAAATTCAGCAGGGTTGAGTTTTTTGTGCTCTTCTCGTAATGCTATTTGGTAATCTTTATCTAAAACTGCATCCAAAGGGAAATTTTTCCATTGCTCGTGTTTGGCATTTGGAAATCCAAGAGAAAGAAATGTATGATAAGCCTGTATTTGTTCGGTGCCGGCAAATAAATTTTCACCATTTTGTTCGGTCCACCTTTTTATATCTTCGAATAAGCGATACATAGGCAATCATTTTGATAGTTGAAGGATCCAGTTATATCCTTTTTTCTCAAGTTCCTGTGCCAATAAATAATCACCTGTTTGAACAATTCTGCCATCATGCATAATATGCACAAAGTCGGGTTTTATGTAGTCGAGCAGTCGTTGATAGTGCGTTATAATAATAAAAGCCCTTTTGCCATCACGCATTTTAGAAACTGCTGAAGCCACCAATTTAAGCGCATCTATATCGAGGCCACTATCTGTTTCATCGAGAATGGCTAAATCAGGTTCAAGCACTGCCATTTGAAAAATCTCGTTGCGTTTTTTTTCACCTCCGGAAAAACCTTCATTTACACTTCTTTTGAGAAGATCGTCGGAAATTTCAATGATGTTTCGCTTTTCCTTCACAAATGTAAGAAATTCAGAAGGAGAAAAAGGTGGTAAGCCAGCTGCCTTTCTTTTTTCTTTTAATGCAGTACTAAGGAAGGTCATCATGCTAACACCAGGAATCTCGACTGGATATTGAAAACTTAGAAATATTCCTTCTCTGGCCCTTTCATCAACATCCATTTCTAGTAAATTCTTTCCTTTGTACAATATTGTCCCTCTAATATCGTAACCAGGTTTACCTGCAATAACATTGGCAAGTGTGCTTTTTCCAGTGCCATTGGGGCCCATGATGGCATGTACTTCACCTTCCTTTACTTCCAAGGAAAAACCCTTGATGATTTCTTTTTCTTCAACTGTAACAAATAAATCTTTAATGATTAGCATGATAAAATTTTTTTAACCTACACTTCCTTCGAGGCTGATGGCAAGAAGCTTTTGTGCTTCAACGGCGAACTCGAGTGGCAAACGATTTAATACGTCTTTTGCATATCCGTTCACAATTAAGTTAACTGCTGACTCCTTATCTATTCCACGTTGTTGACAATAAAATAACTGTTCATCAGATATTTTCGAAGTGGTTGCTTCATGTTCAACAATAGAGGAATTGTTAAACACTTGAATATAAGGCCAAGTATGAGCACCACATTTGTTACCTAGGAGGAGGCTATCGCACTGGGTGAAATTTCTGCTCTCAGTTGCATTTTTTGTAATCTTGACCAAGCCCCGATAACTGTTGTTTCCGTATCCTGCTGAAATACCTTTGGAGACAATGGTACTACGTGTTCTTTTTCCTATGTGAATCATTTTCGTTCCTGTATCAGCCTGTTGGTGATGATTGGTCAAAGCCACGGAATAAAATTCGCCAACACTCTCATCCCCCATCAAGACGCAACTGGGATATTTCCATGTAATGGCCGAACCTGTTTCGACTTGAACCCATGAAATTTTACTTCGATAACCTTTAGCCAATCCACGCTTAGTCACAAAGTTGAAAATACCACCTCGTCCTTCTTTATCACCAGGGTACCAATTTTGCACGGTACTATATTTCACATGAGCCTCATCTAATGCAATGATTTCTACTACCGCCGCATGCAATTGATGTTCATCTCGCATGGGAGCTGTGCATCCTTCTAAATAGCTAACATAACTACCTTTATCTGCTATGATCAACGTTCTTTCAAATTGTCCTGTTTCTCGTGCATTAATACGAAAATATGTAGACAGTTCAATGGGACATTTAACACCTGGAGGAACATAAACAAATGAACCATCGCTGAACACAGCTGAGTTTAATGCCGCATAAAAATTGTCCTGTAAAGGAACAGCCATGCCTAAATAAGTCTTTACGAGTTCAGGATGTTCTCTGATTGCTTCCGAAATGGAACAAAAAATGATACCCAACTCTTTCAATTTATCCTGCATAGTTGTTCTTACAGAAACACTGTCAAATACAGCATCAACTGCAATTCCTGCCAACATTTTTTGTTCTTCTAGAGGTATACCTAATTTGTTAAATGTTTCAAGAATCTGGGGGTCAATTTCATCCAAGCTGTTTGCTTGATTTTTTTTTGGTGCAGCAAAATAACGAATGTCTTGAAAATCAATACTCGGAATTTTCAAATGCGCCCAATTGGGTAGAGGCATATTTTTCCATATCTCAAAAGCTTTTAACCTAAATTCCAACATGAAATCAGGTTCATTTTTTTTCTGAGATATTTTTCGGATAATGTCTTCGTTGAGTCCCTTTGGAAAAAGCTCCATTTCCACAGGCGTTTCAAAGCCAAACCTGTATTCTGCTTGTTCAATGTTCGCTAATATTTCATTATCAGTCATACTAGCATCAATTTTCATACAAAGTTAATCCATTTCAGAACGTCATTACTAAAAACTGTTATTAAACATGTGAAAGCACTTTAATTTTGATTAACTTTGCGAAAAAACAACATGGAAAATTTTGTCTGGGAAAACCTTACAAAATTATATTTTGGGAAAGATGCCCATCAAAACTTAAAAAAAATCTTGCCTCAATATGGAAAAAAATATTTGCTTCTTCGTGGGAAAAGTTCTGTGGAAAAAAATGGCATCCTGGAAAAAATTCTCATCGAACTTCAAGAAAGCTCATGCGAATGGATAGATTATTCGGGAATTAAGTCAAATCCTAGCATTAATGAAGTCCGCCAAGCCATAAAAATAGGAAGAAAAGAAAAGGTAGATGCTATTCTTGCAGTAGGGGGCGGTAGTGTTATAGATAGTGCTAAAGCTGTAGCTGCAGCTTTTGAATATGAAGGGGATCCTTGGGATCTTTTTACCGGAAAATATGTTCCCGTTCGGGCCTTACCCATCATTGTCGTTCTTACACTTGCTGCAACGGGAAGTGAAATGAATTGCTTCAGTGTTGTTCAGAATGAAGAAGAAGGTATTAAAACTTCATTTAAAAACTCTGCAGTTTATCCAAAAGTAAGTATACTCAATCCGGAATTTACTTTCTCCGTTCCCAGAAACTACACGGCTTATGGTTTATCAGATATAGTTGCTCACGCATTAGAAGCTTGGTTTGGCGTTGGAGATTCACCTTTAATGGACAAGTTGATTATTGACATTATCCAAGAAATCCAAACCATAGGTCCTGATTTGCTAGAAAACTTGCATAATTATGAACTAAGAGCAAGAGCAATGTTTACAGCCACCATAGCACTTAACCAACTTACTTTACTTGGTAGAAAATACGGTGATTGGGGCGTTCATAGCATAGGCCATGTTTTTTCATTACTTTACGATTTACCTCATGGTGCAACACTTTCATTGGTTTATCCTGCTTGGTTGAATTGGGTTTACAACAAAGATCCAGAACGTGTCCAGCAATTGAGTAATAATCTATTTAACGTCCAAAGCAAAAAAGGTATTATAGAATATTTTAAATCATTATTTCGTTGTATTGAATCACCTGTGACTTTTGAAGAAGCTAATATTTCTCATCAATATGACCGAGAAAAAGTCTTGAGTGCCCTTCACAAATCTCGAGCTGGTGGTTACCGATACCCTATGCAATCGGATGATTATTATTTTATTCTCGATGAAATCGAAAAAGCAAAGTAATTTCTATGAATCGCATTTTCTCAGCTGATGCTTCAAAACTAAGTGCTTCTGAAAGAGAATTTGAAAAGCTTATTCGTCCCTCCTCATTTGAAGAATTTTTAGGGCAAAGACAGGTGGTCGAAAATCTGATCATTTTCGTACAGGCTGCCAAGCAAAGAGGTGAACCATTGGATCACACACTTTTACACGGTCCTCCTGGTCTTGGGAAAACCACTCTAAGTCATATTTTGGCTCGTGAAATGGGGACTAACATTAAAATTACAAGTGGACCCGTCATTGAAAAGCCAGGTGATTTAGCTGGTTTGCTTACTTCACTTGAACCTTGCGACATTTTATTTATCGATGAAATTCATCGCCTGCATCCTGTTGTTGAGGAATACCTTTACGCAGCCATGGAGGATTTTCGCATCGATATTTTGATTGATTCAGGCCCAAATGCACGATCAGTCCAAATAAAACTCAATCCTTTTACTTTGGTCGGAGCTACAACACGCAGTGGTCTTTTAACTGCTCCGTTGCGTTCTCGTTTTCAAATCCAAGCAAGACTTGATTATTACGATGCTGAAACATTGAAAAAAATTATTATTCGGGCAGCCAACATTATTCAAGTTCCCATCGACGAAAATGCAGCTTTTGAGATCGCCCGTCGCAGTCGAGGTACTCCTCGAATTGCTAATGCATTGCTTAGGCGTGTTCGTGATTTCGCTCAAATTAAAGGCACAGGAATTATTACACTTCCAATTACTGAAATGGCCTTGCAAGCTCTCAATATTGACCCTAATGGACTGGATGAAATGGATGTGCGCATACTTTCCACCATTGTCGAAAAATTTAATGGGGGTCCTGTAGGGCTCAATTCTATAGCTGTCGCTGTAGCCGAAGATCCAGGTACCATTGAAGAAGTCTATGAACCTTATCTGATACAACAAGGTTTTATACACCGAACCCCAAAAGGAAGAGAAGCCACCAATAAGGCTTTTGCTCTATTCGGTAGAAAAAAACAAAATGTACAACCAGGCTTATTCGATTAAATATGATAAAACTTTTTAAACCCTGGATAGGGGGAAAATTTGTCGAAAGCGGCAATCGTATCATCATTCGAAATCCTTACGATACATCTCCCGTAGGGGAAACCTGTCTTGTCATGGAAGATCTAATGGATGAAGCTATTCAAAAAGCTTTTGAGATTTTCGAGGTGTTTAAGAAAACTCCATCATATAGAAGATATACCATTCTCATGAACATTGCTCATTTACTAGAGAATAGACGTAACGACGCCGCTATGATTATTGCTTGCGAAGCAGCTAAGCCTTTAAAACTTGCTCTAGCAGAAGTAGACAGGGCTATTCAAGTTTTTCGCATTGCTGCCGAAGAAGCCAAACGTATCGGGGGTGAATATGTACGTTTGGACTGGACACCAGCTGGAGAAGGCAAAACCGGTATCGTTCAGTGGTTCCCTCGAGGAGTTGTAGGAGGTATCAGTCCATTTAACTTTCCACTCAACTTAGCTGTTCATAAGATAGCACCTGCCATTGCTGCAGGTTGTCCGATCGTTCTTAAGCCCTCTAGCAAAACACCACTTAGTACATTATTTTTGGCAGAATTAATGGCACAAACCGAATTGCCCGAAGGAGTCGTTTCTATTGTTCCTGCAACCGCTACAATTGGTCAAATGCTCGTAACAGATCCCCGACCAGAAGTACTATCATTCACTGGTAGTGCTGAAGTTGGATGGAAAATGAAATCCATGGCAGGCAAGAAAAAAGTTATTCTTGAGTTAGGAGGAAACGCTGGTGTTATCGTTACTCCATCCTCTAATTTAGCAAAAGCTATACCCAAAATTGTCAGTGGCTCATTTTCGTATGCAGGTCAAGTTTGCATTCACACACAGCGGATTTATGTGCATAATTCAATTTTCGAGTCATTTATCAGCGACTTTGTTTCAGCATCGAAAAAATTACGTATAGGACCTCCACAGGATATTTCAACAGACTTCACAAGCATGATCGACGAGGATAATGCCATTCGCGTCGAAGAATGGGTTCAAGAAGCTCTAGATCAAGGTGCCAAGCTACTTTTAGGTGGAAAACGTCAAGGAGGGCTATTTCCTCCAACTATTCTTACAAACACCTCTTACGAAATGAAAGTCTGTCAGCTCGAAATCTTCGGACCAGTTGTAACCGTTGAACCATATCATACATTTGAAGAAGCTCTAAGTTATGTTAACAACAGCAGGTATGGCCTACAAGCTGGAGTTTTTACCAATGCTTGGAATGAAATTCAAATGGCATTCGATCAATTACAGGTCGGTGGTGTTATCATCAACGATGTACCCACCTTCCGTGTAGATCACATGCCATACGGTGGCATGAAAGACAGTGGATTCGGGCGGGAAGGTGTTAGATATGCTATGGAATCATACATGGAAAGAAAATTACTGGTACTGGGTTTATAGTAGTTTTGGCACGTTTATTCCTTTGACCAACAACAGTTAAACATAATAGCAGGCATGATAATAATAGAGGGAAAATGTTTATCGATTTTTTTATCAATTTAAGTTCGACAACTTATTTCGTTTGCCAAATTGAACCAACTTTTTAAAAGTTTGAGGTGGGATGGGAATTTACCAAAATAAAAATTCTATCAAGAAGATCAAGTACCATTCCTGCTGATACATCTACCTTTTCAAAATCCAAGCAGTCTGTGTAAAGTGCTTCTGAAAAATTTGAATTCGTCTTTAAAACGAACACATCCTTTCCCTTAGTTTTCTGACGTTGGCCTCCTTTTAAAATAGCAACAAGATTCGAAGAAGAGGTATGTCCTGTAAGTAATATTTCACCTTGTGAATTTTCTTTTAGAGACGTTACCCTATCGTTGCCTTCACCTCCTATAAAAGTCGAACTAACCAAACCTTTTTCTAGATGAAATTTAATGCAGAATCCATCGTATTCACCACCTCCAAATTTTTCCTGGAAACATTTACCAAAAATGGGAAAATCCAAAGAAGATGTGTAACCTCCAACATACACGTACCCACTATCATCCACAAACATATCCAAAGGAACATCATCTCCACTTCCTCCTAGAAAGGTTGAATATAAGACTTGATGATTATCTGCGAAGACAGTAAGAAAAATATCATCCCCATAGGATTTTTTTTGTTTTTGATATGCATTTGGTGTTACCAAAAAATCCTCAGCTTGGGTTTTTCCCACCACGTACAAACGACCATTTTTATCTACTGCCATGGCCATCGCATCATCCCTCAACACTCCTCCGAGATAGGTGGCATAGTCAATTGATAAGTTCTCTGGATTAAATTCGATAAGAAAAGCATCTGCAAATGATGCCTGATGTTTAGGTTGAAAAGCATTCGTTGTGACCGGAAAATTCCAGGAAGTAGTTATTCCTGTTAAATAAATGTTACCAGACCCATCAACTACGATATCATTGGCTTCATCATTAAATCCTCCTCCTGCGTATGAAGAAAACAAAATTTGGGATCCAGTCGAGTTCAATTTTGTAAGGAAAATATCATTAAATCCCACAAGTTTTTTTTGAAAAGCAAATGCTGTAACTGGAAAGTTTTTTGAAAAACTGATTCCCGTTACATAAATATTTCCATTTTTATCAATAGTCAATGCATTTCCTTCTTCTTGATCATCCCCTCCTATAAAAGTTGCAAACTCAATCTTTCTCGTTACTGAATTCATTTTTAAAACATATGTATCATAAAATTTTCCATCCCTGAGCGTGAACGAACCTATTTTGGAGCCATACATGATAGCAAGCCCATGACCACAGAGATATAACGAACCATTGTTAAAATGTATATCTCGTAAAACAATACTATGTTCTACCCTGAGTGGGCTAAAAGTTAAATCCACTTGAATGGATTTATCATTTTCGTATGAACGCGGTATAAGTAAATATTCATTCACAGACTTTTTCAACTCACAAGTCATGTTTTGTTGATCTTGAAGTACATTCCATTCAAGAAAAGGAATTTCTTTGAAAGATAACTTAAGAAATAGCTTATTTCCTTTAATATTATCGTAAACCTGGCCTGTTAAATTAAATTTAATATCACTTGATTTGGCGTCGGATCGTATGATAAATCTACTATGCAAAGTGTCTCCCTTAAAAAAATAATGAACATCTATTCCATCAAAAATATTCTTGATGGCTACTTCTTTGTATACTCCTGCCTTGGTGACATGTTTCGTAGAATCGGATCCAGTGAAAAAATTAAAATACGTTTCTACTTTCTGAGATCCTTCGGCGACTAAATTTGAGTTGATATTATGAAAGGTAAGCAAAATCCGATGTCCTATAAACTCCTTTTGCACTAAAGGCAATGAATCTCCCCATTTTGGATTGGTCCTTAAACGCTCAAGTTCTGAAGAGCCTTCTTGATTTTTGATCTGGTAAAATAAACAGTTCAACCCATGTTTTGTGATCCATATGTCACAACCATCTGCTCGACAAAAAAACAAAACATCAGGATCCCATTGCCCTTTATTTTCGATAAACAACTGATCGTACAGTCCTAGATTGCTGGAAGTTATCGGTATGACCGTTTGTCCTCCTACGTAGAAATATAATGCAATTAATGCGATCAGAATAATTTTTATTTTCATTTAAAAAATTTTTAGTAAAATTATTAATTTATTTTGGTTGATACAAGGACTATAACATAAGCTGCTATAGCATTGCCTTTTCCAAGATCACCTATTTTTTCATGTGTTTTAGCTTTAATAGAAATAGAATTCATTGGAATATCAAGCAATTCGGCTAGGTTTTTGGCTATTTCTGACTTATAATTTTTAAGCGATGGATTCTCTAAAATAATAGTTGCATCAATATTAATAATTTCTGCTTCTTTTTGCCTGAGAATTTTTAAGATTTCTCGAAGAAAAAAAGAACTTTCCTTTCCTTTGTTGGCAATGTCAGTATCAGGAAAATACATACCGATATCTCCCAAAGCTAACGCACCTAACAGAGCATCACAAGTAGCATGAATGAGAACATCTCCGTCGCTATGTGCAACACAGCCTTTATCTGATGACACCAAAATTCCTCCCAACCAAAGAGGTCTACCCTTTTCCAACCTGTGTAAATCAAAACCAAAACCTACGCGATAATTAAACTTCATTATTTTTTTGCCTTCTCAAAGTAGAAGAGAAGCGAAAATCTCAACGTATTCTCAAGTGGATTCCTTTGTTCAATAGGGATAAGATAACTAAAATCCAGTCCGAACACATTATATTTTAAACCGGCTCCTAAAGTAAAAAATTTTCGGTTTCCTTTAGTTGGATGCTCGTAAAAGAAACCTCCCCGCAGAGCAAACTGATTGGCATACCAGTATTCAAGTCCAACCGAATAATTTATTTCATGAAACTCTTCCTTAAATCCATCCGGAGCATCATAGAAAGATGTGAAAATGGCATTAACAATACTTCTGTCAGGATCTTTTCCTTTTTCAATAATCAGATTTCCATTATCATCCAAAACATTTTGATTCAGAGAATCTTTCAAATATATGGGAGGAGTAGGAACTAGCAATTTATGCAAATCTAAAGTAAAAAGCAAAATATTTACATCATCCAGTTTAAATTTAAAGCCAGGACCTAAACGCAAATTTTGAGGGAGAAAAGCTCTCTCATAATTTTCTGTATATGTAATTTTAGCTCCGATATTGGTTATAGCTGCTCCGAGACCAATTTCCACGGGAACTTTAAACCACTCAGTTTCGGTTGTGTAGTAAAAGTCAACATCCGTTGCAACCGATTGGCCTGCCTTGGTTTGAGCTCCCCCTACATAAATACCTCCGGTCAAATTACTATAAATATATCGTAAACCCACTGCCATGGAAAAATGATCAGTAAATTTCCTTGCGTAAAAAGCATCTACAGCAAATTCGTTAGGCTTATAAGAACCAATATCCTGTCCTTGCTCATTGGTAAAATTCACCACCCCTAATGAAAAAAATCGAACAGAACCTGCAAGTGCCTGCTGATCATCAAGTCTGTAAAAGCCTGTCAGATAACTCAAGTTAATATCTTTTGCCAATTGATTGAGCCAGGGTGTATATGTAGCCTCAAAACCAAGTTGTTGAGTAATGAAAGGAAGTTTAGCTGCATTAAAAAAAGTAGAAGCTGCATCTGGAGTTGAAGCGACTCCAGCATCACCCATTGCCCCTCCTCGAGCATCCGGAACAATGAGTAAAAAAGGAACAGCCGTGGTGATGGTGTTTAGTTTATATGCTTGCTGAACCAAATTGCTATTGGACTGGGCATTCGTCATCAAAACATTCACAAAAAGAATCAAAAGAAGGGGAAAATATTTCATGTTGAACTTTTTTGCAATATTACGAATTTTATTTGATGATAACCAGCTTACCCGAACGACTTGCTCTCATATCCTCATTTTCAAGTGTTAAATTGTACAGATATAGTCCAGAAGGGAGAACTTCCCCGTAATCCGAAGTGCCATCCCAGTTCCAAAAAACTGTCCGATAGCCATGAACTGGGAATGAACCAGAAAAAACCTTTACCTGTCTTCCATACATGTCAAAAATCCTTAGCATTGCACTAAACGTACAACAAGTTAGATTGTGTTCAAACACAAAAGTCGTATGATCATTCATGGGATTTGGATAATTACTTAACGTGGAAATAAGCAATTTATTTTGTGAAGTTACCTGAAAAGAAATCTGTTTTTCCGAAGAAATATTTAGATTATCCCAAGCTTTAACAGTAATAGTATGCCAGCCAAAAGACAAACCATGTAACGGATAACGAACAATACCAGATTTATATGTATTTAAATCAGCTTCAAAGTAATCATTGAGAACAATTGGCTCCGATCTATTACCATCCAAGTAAGCGACCAGATCATGCCCAATGCCATTACCTGTAGTATTAATTCCATGTTCATCAAACAAGTGAACCAATAAAACCGGGTTTTCGTCTGTAATACCCCCTTCTCTGAAGAGGGTATCATTTAAATAAAGCTCAATAGAAGGTCCTTCGTTATCGGCAATAATGGTGTCGTTTGAGCCACCGATAATAAAATTTTCAAACCACCCAACTGCTTCACGATATTGTCCATCATCCGCATAAAAGCTCATACGGCCAGAACCAAACTGATATTGGATATCACGTGGTACGAAAAAATCCAACTTAAATTCTCCAGAATCGACTTCGACTCTTCCCTTATATAGCAAATTTTTCTGAAGAGTAAATGGAGCAGGATAATCTCCAGGCTCAGTCGATTGTGTTACATAGGTAGATGGTTTGTCAAAAACAGTCACGTACAAAATACCATTAAAATCTGAGAGATTCTGCCATTGTGCATCCACTATTTTACCTTCGATCGACACTTTTGATAATGCTTTAATGGTATCGTTAAACGTCAAAGTATCTTTTCCGTTGATTTTTGTAACAACAACTCGATTTGTGGGAATGGCTAGCTTTGCCGCAGGATCTCCTAGAAGCGTAAAATTTTTCAGGGGACTGCTACTACCATTATCATTTTTACAAAACATCATGATTTCACCCAAAGCTGGATAAGATCCTTGCTGGAATTGAAAAGCTTTTTTAAAAAAAGATTTATTCAATGCTTCATTAAAGGAAGAAAATGCAAGTCGTGTGGTCGTAAACAATGCTACCGCTCCCCCATTCGGATTTAAAAAAAGATACTCGCCGGCAGACGTACGTTGAGGATCATCAAAACGACTAAATTCACAAGTTGCAGTGACAAATAAAGGTAAATTACAACGATTCCCAAAATTTTGAATGGTAGGTACATCAAGAATGCGCTCCAACGCCCATCCTACCTCACCTCCGTGTCCGGTATAATTTACAATTAAAGCGCCTTTTTCAACTCGCTGACGGATAGCCTCATTCATTTCCGGAGCACGTTCACCGCCCGAAGTGCTGATCTGTGGGTACGCAGGTAAATAAATTTTTTCTAGATTAAAAACATGATATGTTGTATCGACATACCTGGCCAAACGTTCAGACTGATTAAAATGTAAATTACCATCACCATCATCACAAACAAAAGTAACCCAATTTTTCCACTCTGCAAAATTGGAAACAGGACATCCAGCAGTTGTACAATTCCCATTAGTAGAAGGCAACTTCTCCCGTAACAAATATCTCTTTGTCTTATCTACCATGGCTTTGGCCTCATCCACAGTTTTTACAGGAAAACGACCTATTCCAATATCCAACGAACCTAATGCGTCTTGACCTTCTCCATCATCTAAAAGCCCAAAAAAATCATCTGTTAAATATGAAGATGTAGGACTCAAGGAATTTTGAGTCTGAAATGTGGGAACAAAATTTGTATTACCTGAAGTTATGTCAAGATAATCATAGGATGCATCGCCAAAAAGCAAAAGGTATTTGGGTAATTCATCTGCATTCTGTGCTCTGTCATAAAACATCTTAATAAAATTCCGAATAGCTGAAATATCTTGCTTTCCTGAAGAAAATTCTTCATAAATCTGCTGAGGCGTAACCACCACATATGAAAGTCCATCATGCAAGAAATGATATTCCCCTATTTCACGTGCAAACTGATAGAACATAGGGTGTGTCACTATGATATAGTCTACTTGAGGAAGCCCATGCAAATTCTGATTTTGTATTTCGCCTTCAAAGACTGGCTTATGGAATTGTGTTCCATCAAAAGCCAAGAAAGTTTTTAAAGAATCGTTTTGAACTCGAAAAGAAAAAACACCATTCACCCACTGACCTTTGACTTCCATTGGGAAAAGAGGATTGGATATATCCCAGACTTGTATTGATTGCGAAGACCCAATACGGTATTCAACAACATTACCCACCCCTACCAAATCTGGATTTCGAAATACCATTTGTGTTCCACTCATAATTAATTTTCGCCAAGTAAAAATTTCAATATAGTCCAACCATGCTTGAGCCTGCTGATTACCATTGTTCTGGAATTGAACTTGAACAGTTACGTTAGAACCCAAAGGCATAAAATTTAAAACAGCCATGTTAGTCTTAGCGTAATCTGTAGTGTAGTCACCCACTGGAGAAAAAGCTATAGTAGACTGGTATGACCCGACAGAAACCTTTACTTGTGAAGTAATATTTGAACGTGCTGCCATCGCAACTTTAACCATCGCCATCGAATCCAAACAAATGTTCGGAAAAGAAAAAACAAAATTTTTAGAAAAATTAGGATATTCAAAAATATCGCCATACCAATTTTTCCCGCTTTTGATCAAGTTATACTGGTTTTTTTCATATAAGGTAAAATCGTAAAAAGTTTCAGCAATTTTATTAGCGGGCAAGTTCATTTCATCTAGTATCTGTATTCTTTTACCCACTCCCTTGTCAAAATTCAGATAAAAATACGCTTTGGTAGTATAAAGATTTGTTTCATGATTAAAACTCCTTGCTCCATTGTATTTCCAATAAGACAAGCCTTCACTAAAAAATAAGATGTAATCACCTGGATCAAACTTTCCATCTTCTTCACCATAAACATAAATAGGATTTTCGTATAAATCATCAATCCAAGGTTCACCAACTCTCTCAGGTAACATCCGAGAACCATTTCCGTAAATACGTATATTTTTTGGATTGATGGTAGTAGGATTTATTCCCCACGACACAAGATCTTGGTAAGTAATGCGATGTATGCCACCGTCTGTTGTGCTTATTTTATACCATTTTCCACTCGATAATACACTTTGCGTTGCATAAACTTTTGTTTTAACCGTCAACTCAGAAGGCATTTGATTGCTTTTGTATACTTGCAAGTGATATTTTTCAAGTTTCTCTATTTTACCATCAGGAGTCTTTCTGAAAGGGAAAATATATACATAAACCCAAGGTTTCTTTTGGATCATAAGTCGTTGCTCCAATAAGGCAAACGTATCTTGTAAAGACTGAAAAGTTTGTTCTGAAATTTGATCGACGATGGTGGTTTCTAAAACTTCCAGACGATACGTTAAAACTTGAGCAATATGATCGATGGATATTTTCTCCAAATAAGGTACAATGTCAGTGGTAACATAGTTTTGCCCCCTGATTAATAAGAAGATGAAACATGAAAAAAAGCAAAAATATTTTCTCACCAAGTTTTTTTTGGGAAAACGAGTATTAAGGAGCAATTATTTTGTGGTAGTTTGTTTCATTCTAAAAACCATTACGTTGTCAGAAGATTCAGCAGCATAATATTCGAAGTTCATTTCTTTAAAATCCTTCACCCCTTCCAATTTGTCTATTTTATTCTTCACTAAATAGCTAACCATATAACCACGTGCTTTTTTAGCATTTACTGGAACAATTTTCCACTTACTATTACGCCATTCGAGAAAATTTATAGTTATAATTTTCACATTTGGTGGACAATGGGGAATTACAGCTTGAGCAAATTCCGTTGACGCAAGATTGAGAATCAATGGTTCACTATGAGATTTTAGCTCTTCTTCAAGTCTTTTCATCAATTTATCACCCCAAAATTCATAAAGAGTTTTAAATTTTTGCTGAGGAATAGGTGCATGCATCTCTAGTCGATAAGGCAACACTGTATCTTTTGGTCTTAGTAGTCCATAAAAACCACTTAAGATTCTTACGTGTTCCTGTGCAAAGTTCCATTCCTCTTCCTTCCACTCATCAGTATTCATGGCCAAATAAGTTGTACCATGGTATAATTCCAATGCCCAACATCCATTTTGTAGCTTTGTTGGATTCCACGCATAATATATTTTTTGAATGCGCTCAGCCATGCGTGGATTTACCTTAAGCATGGTTTTAAGTTGCATGAAATGAAAACCTTTGATGATGGAATGAAGGGTTTTAATTTCCTCTAAGAAAAAAGGGAGCGTTCCTTCCCCTTTTCGTAAACAATTTTTTCTTAATCTTTTGGAAGAAGAAATGAGAAATATCATTTACCTAAGATTTTTTTATGAATTCTGTGCAAAAATAAGAAAAAAATATTTTAACTATTTTTACATAAATATTGTATTACTCGAAAACATGATAAAGATTCATTTGTTGAAGTATTTAATCAAAGAGAAAAATTAAGCCAAAATAAACAAAATGACAAAAAAGTTTTAATTTTAAGCTCGATTTATGGTAAAGGTTGAATTAGAAATTGTAGCTATTACCTATAGTCAATCTCAAAGTGGGGCATATGTTCTTATTTTAGGCGAAATAGATGGAAAAAGAAAACTCCCTATTTTGATAGGACAATTCGAAGCCCAAGCAATAGCTATGGAAATGCAAAGCATTAAACCACCTCGACCTCTTACTCACGACTTGCTAAAAAATGTTATTAAAAATTTTAATATTAAACTTAATGAAGTTATCATTCATGACTTCAAAGAAGGGACATATTACGCCCTGCTCATTTTAGAAAAAGACAACAAGATATATCAAGTAGATTCTCGACCCAGTGACGCTGTTGCCTTAGCACTTAGGTTCAATTGCCCTATTTATACCACCCCACAAATTCTTGATGAAACAGGTTTTATTCTTTCTGAAACAGAAGAAAAGCTCTTTGCGCAAGAAACTCATGAAGAAGCTTCTCAAGATGAAGGGGACCCTCCTTTGCATTTTTATACTCTTGAGGAACTTGAAAAAATGCTCGAAGAAGCCGTACAAAATGAAAACTACGAACTTGCTTCCAAAATACGTGATGAAATCAAACGCAAAAAAGCTAAATAAAATCATATGAACATTCGTGCAAGACTTATCCTGATGAATTTCTTACAATTCTTCATTTGGGGTTCATGGCTATTGACTATTGGTGCTTTTTGGTTTCAAACCAAAAAGTGGACAGGAACGGATTTTGGTCAAGTGTTTAGCACCATGGGGATAGCATCACTTTTTATGCCTGCTATCGCCGGCATTTTGGCTGATCGTTTTATCAACGCGGAAAAATTATATGCTCTTTTTCACTTCTTAGGGGGAATTTTTCTTTTCATACTTCCACAAATTAACAATCCCGATGTCTTCTTTTGGATCATGCTTCTGAATATGTGCTGTTATATGCCTACCATAGCACTTTCTATAACTGTAGCTTATACTGCTCTTAAAAAATACAATTTTGATATCATTTCCACTTACCCTCCCATACGTGTTTTTGGAACAATTGGTTTTATTGTTGCTCTATGGACTGTTTCATTATTAAAATTGGAAACTTCCCCCTTGCAATTCTACATTGCTTCGGGGACATCATTTCTTCTTGCTATGTATGCCCTTACCCTGCCTACTTGTCCTCCTCCTAACAAGGGCAAGAAGACTAATCTTGTCGATGCTCTTGGCATTCGAGCTTTTACGCTTTTTAAACAATATAAAATGGCTCTTTTCTTCATTTTTGCCATGTTACTCGGAGCAGCTCTCCAGCTAACCAATGCATATGGAGATACATTTATTCATGATTTTGCTAAAATCGACAAATACAAAAATGAAATAGCTGTTCAATACCCAGCCATTCTTATGAGTATATCCCAAATCTCAGAGACTCTCTTTATTCTTACCATTCCTCTATTCTTGAAACGTTTCGGTATCAAAAAAGTCATGCTTATTAGTATGATAGCGTGGGTTTTACGTTTTGGTCTATTTGCTTATGGAGATCCAGCTTTAAGCGGTGGTCTTTGGATGCTTGTGCTTTCATGTATTATATATGGAATGGCATTTGATTTTTTCAACATATCTGGCTCTCTTTTTGTCGAAACACAGGTTAAACCGGAAATTAGAGCAAGTTCTCAAGGTTTATTCATGTTAATGACCAACGGATTAGGAGCTTTTCTAGGAAGTACTATCAGTGGATGGATGATTGATACTTATTTTA
The DNA here is from genome assembly GCA_026418905.1 of Bacteroidales bacterium. NCBI lineage: Bacteria > Pseudomonadati > Bacteroidota > Bacteroidia > Bacteroidales > Bacteroidales bacterium. Next base: position 59,893 of record JAOAAK010000029.1, read on the forward strand.
CTTTACCTGATGGCTCATTCCAATGGCAAAACATTTGGATTTCTTTTGCTAGCTATGCTCTTATCGTAGCTATTCTTTTTACAATCCTTTTTAGACATAAGCATAATCCAGAAGAATTCAAAACTGTTCAACATCCGTAAGCTTTGTTATTTTTTCCTTAAGCGAGCCATAAAAAAACCGTCAAAACCAGTTTCCGAAGGATATATATATTTCATATCTTCAAGTTCAAACGTATCGTTGTTCAAAAGAAAATGATGTATTTGATTTTCATTTTCTACCGGAAAAAGGGTACAAGTAGCATATACCATCTTCCCGCCTTTTCTTAACATACGAACATAAGATTCTAATATTTCTCGTTGCTTTTCTTTTACATCATCGAGCAATTTCTGGTTAATTCGCCACTTGGCATCTGGATTTCTCCTTAAAACTCCTGTTCCCGTGCAAGGTACATCCAGTAACAAACGATCAGCAGATTCTTTTAAACGTTTAATTTCTTTGGAATTGATAAGTCTCGTCTCGATGTTGTAAAGCTTAAGTCTCCTCGCACGTTTACGAAGTTCCTCAAGCTTTGGATATACGACATCCATGGCAATAATATGTCCTTTGTTCATCATCAAAGAAGCCATGTGAAGAGTTTTTCCTCCAGCTCCTGCGCATGCATCGATGACTCTCATCCCTGGTTCTACTTCAAGAAAAGGAGCTATTAGCTGAGAACCTCCATCCTGAACTTCAAAAAAACCTTTCCTAAAGGCTCCTATCCTAAAAACATTCAACCTCTTTTCAAGAACAAGACCATGTGGTAGTGATTCAACTTCCCTAGCTTCAACTCCCTCAGCTCTTAGGGCATCTAGTAAATTTTCTCGACTTATTAAATGACTGTTTACCCTCAGGTAGACAGGTGCCATCATGTTCATACTATCTAACTCAATTGCCCACCTCATTCCAAGTTGTTCGTAGCCTTTTTTCCATAACCAACTCGATACCGACTTATCTATTTCGGGCGAAGGAGGGTTAAGCCATCTATCTTTTACTTTTTCCTCGTCAATGTTCATTTGATAAAAAGATGGAATTTCACCGTATTTTAAAAATATATGAGCAACGATGATTTTAGGAATTATCAAATTTGCTTCATTTTTAAAAAAATCATCTGTAGTCAATCCCATAGCAAAGCGCAACTTTTTATTCCACCTGATGATTTCATAAGCATTTTCAGCTACAAAAGCTCTATCGCGGGCTCCCCATTTTTTGTGTTTCTGAAAAATTTGTTGGATGGCTTTGTCGCTATACTCTTGATAAGCAAAAACTCGTAAAAGAATCTCTTCTAAACCTCTAAACCAATGTTGGTGAAAAGTCATTTTTTGCAAAGTTATAAATTAAAAAAGCTGCCCGAAGGCAGCTCATATGTGTTTAGGCATAGCTCATTAAAAATGAAATATTAAATTCAAAGCTGCTGAACTTCCTAAATTGTTTGCAATTCCATTGTCAACATTAAAACCCCAGAAACTTGTGCTGGCATTTCCTTTAGTAGTTACTTCCTTTGGAACACGATTGGTATTGTCCCAATTTTCAGTGGTTACTTCGCCACGACCGGTAAAACCTATTCCAAACGACCATCCGAATTCAGCACCGATAGATATTTTAGGAAGAATAAAATATTCTACGCCGGCAAAACCTCTCAATCCCATACGAACAGTTAATCCACCTACGTTCTTCAGAATTCTTCCATTCAAAGCTGACCCATCTAGATTAGTAAAGTTATTATTAATGGCTATCGTATCCATGACAACCCCCCACGTATTGACGTTGGTGGTTCTTAAAAAACCAACCAGTGCTTCACCGCCATAAAATCCTTGAAGTCTGTTATGACCTCTTCTGAATTCAATTCCTCCTCCAAGAACAACATTTGAATTTCTAACCACCTTAACGTCCTCTACTTCTTTCCATGCGTCTGGATTACCAGGGTTTGCTAATTGATCATGCGGACTTTTAGCGAACTGACGATTGGTAGCTGATCCAGCATTAATGCCAAAAATACCACGTATTGCTTTCTTCTCATCAAGAAAATATTTTCCAACGAGGTTTTGATTGAAACCAGTAACATACGAAGGATGTGCGGCTGTTTGACCAGTGTTGACCATAATGTTAACAGCATTTAAAGCAAAATCAATTACTGGTACAGCATTAAAACCTAAAGCATAATCGCCTTGTTCAGGTAAAATTTTAAAACCTTTTTTAGTGACCAATTCTTGCCCATCAAGAAGAGAAGAAATCACTATCAAAATAATTGAAAATAACGATAGTCGCTTCATATTTTTCTTTTTGCTTAGCAAAAATAAAAAAAAAATGATAAACTAAAATGAGTGATATAATCCTTATCCACAAAAATCTTCGACACCAATAAAAAAATAAAAAGTGTACTTTTGCAAACAAATTCGCATTCATGGGAACCATAAGTAAAATAAGAAAACGCTCCGGCTTGCTTCTCATAGCCATAGGAGGTGCTATGGTACTTTTTGTTATGAGTGACCTTTTTTTCAAAAATAAGCGTCCCACCATTCCTCCTCTCGCTAAAGTTTTCGACGAAAATATCACTTATAATGAATTTCTGAGCAGGTATGAAAGTACCAAAGAACAATACAAAATGCAATATGGTGAAGATATGACATTTTCTGGAGCAGAAGAATTTCAGATAAAAAACTCTGTATTCGATCAACTGATAAAAAACATATTAATCCAGATTGAATACGAAAAAACAGGATTAAAATTAACTGATGCAGAAATCTACGAATATATTACCGGACAGCTGACTCATCCTATCGTAAAACAATTATTCACCAATCCCCAAACAGGTGAATTTAATCAAACACTGGTTTATAATTTTATCAACAACTTGGAACAAAGACCTGAACGAGAACAAAAAATATGGAAAATGTATGAAAAAATTATTATTGATGAACTTTTCACAAATAAATACATCAACCTTATCACCAAATCTTTTTACTTTCCCAAACGTTTTGCTGAGAAAGAAAATAAGGAAAGAACCGTTAAGAAAAAGGTGGTGTATGTAGCCTTACATTATGGTTCTTTAAAAGATTCCGCTATTCAGGTTACCGACAAGGATTTCGAAAAATATTATGCAGAAAACAAATATTTGTACACTTACGAAGAAGAACTAACAGATATTGATTATGTCATTTTTCATATCAAGCCTTCTCAGATCGACATGCGTATGACGAAAACCAAAGTAGATACAACCTTTACTTCCTTTATCAACACACCAATTGAAAAATTACCCGAGTTTATCGTCAGAAATAGTGATTTGGATTACACGTGGGATTCATCCTATCTTGCAAAAGAAGAATTGTCATATTACCAAGATACATTGTTTAATGCAAAAATTGGTTCTTATGTCAAGCCATATCTCGAGGGATTTAGCTTTTTTATGCATAGACTCATTGATCGCAAAGAGCTGCCTGATTCAATGAAAGCAGCACATATTCTAGTTTCATATCAAGGAGCCATGTTTGCTCAGGATACTATAACACGTACCAAAGAACAAGCTAAAGCTAGAGCCGATAGTATATTGAATCTTGTAAAAGGTAAGGACAGCTCCACTTTTGCAAAAATAGCTAAAGAAATGAGTAACGACCCCTCAGCCCAGCAAAACAATGGTTTTCTTGGATGGTTCAAAGAAGGAACCATGGTCCCCGAATTTAATAATGCCTGTCTTCATGCCAAACCTGGAGAATTCATGGTAGTAGAAACTCCATACGGATTTCACGTGATCAAACTATTAGCAAAATCAAAGCCAACTCCCAAGGTTAAAATAGCTACTGTTAAAATATCTGTGCCAGTAAGTAAACAAACGACTGACTCGATTTATAATCTAGCAAGTGTCATTGCCGCTGAAACAAAAAACTATGAAGATTTCGAAAAAATCCTTTCCGAAAAGGGATATATCAAAAACGTAGCAGAAAAAGTACGAAAAACAGATTATACCATTGCTGGTCTAGAAAATGGGCGAGAAATCATTCGATGGTCTTTTTATAAAGAAACAAAACCACGTGAAACTGTAAATCTTTTCGACCTATCTACCGAAAACAAATACGTAGTAGCCATAGTGAAAAACAAATATGAATCTGGTCCAGCACCTCTCGAACAAATTAAAGACCTGATTAAACCTATGGTTATTAAAGAAAAAAAAGCAGAAATGCTTGAAAAAGAACTTAAAACAAAAATGGAAGGGTGTAAATCTGTGTTCGATCTTGCTAGCAAACTCAAAGAAAATCCGGACACTTTTGATATTAATTTCTTCACCTATTCATTACCTGGATACGGGCCTGAATCCAAACTAATTGGAAAAATGTACGCCACAACCAAAGGTAAATTGGTAGGACCTGTTAAAGGAGAAGGTGGTGTTTATGCATATGAAATCATTGACGAAACTAAGCCCGATAGTTTAAAATACGATGACTTTTTTAAACAAAAATTTTATCATTATCAATCCAAAGTGAATGGCCAACTCTTCAAAGCTTTGCAAAAACTTGGCAATTTAAAAGATAATCGAATAGAATACTATTAATTATCTATTTTCTACATGTCCACCTACTTCCATTCGATTTTAATGCAAGCAACATAAACAAATGTGTCAAATTAAATTTGAAATAAAATGAAGCAACTTCCGTATATTTGGGTGGTTTTCTTGCATATTACATTGTTTTCTCAACATTTAACAAATGAGATTTTGCAAGAAATTAGAAAAAAATACGAACAATCATCACCCAATCAGGGGTTAATTAATGCTCTTTACTCCAACGAACTTAACAAAATTGTCGTTAACCAAAAAAACAGGGCTAAACCTGATGACTATTTTACCTATAAAGTAAAAACATATGGTATAACTGATCAAAAAAGCTCAGGTCGTTGTTGGATGTTTGCAGGTTTAAACACATTGCGTCCTCGCGTAATCGAAAAATACAACCTAAAAAATTTTGAATTTTCCTACAACTTTCTATTTTTTTATGATTTGTTGGAAAAAGCAAATCTATTTTTAGAAAGTATCATTCAAACTTCAGACAAACCTCTCGATGATAAAAAAGTTGAATGGTTATTAAAAAATCCTATTTCCGATGGTGGCACATGGGCAGGCCTTGCCCATCTTATTGAAAAATATGGACTTATTCCAGCTGAGATCATGCCAGAAAATTTTTCGTCTAATAACACAAGAGGTCTTATCTCCATTCTTTCAACGTATCTTCGACAGGAAGCACTATCTCTCAGAGAGATGGCCGAAAAAAAAGCAAAAAAAGATGATATTCAAAAAGCAAAAATACTTGCTTTATCCAACGTATACAAAATTCTTGCCTATCATCTTGGTGAACCCCCAAAAAATTTCACTTATCGTTTTATTGACAAAGATGGAAAAGCATCTTCTCTGAAAAGCTACGATCCAATTAGCTTCCGAGATGAAGTTTTACCAAACTTTAAAGCTCAAGATTACATCATGTTCATGAATGATCCCTCCCGTCCATATTTTAAACTCTATGAAATTGACCTTGACAGAAACATCTACGAAGGATTTAATTGGAAATATATTAATCTTCCCATAGAAGAAATTAAAAAAATGGCCATTGAGGCTTTGAAAAACAACGTAAGCCTTTATTATTCTTGTGATGTTGGTAAGCAAATCGACAAAAATGAAGGTCTTCTTGATCTTAACAATTACGATTATTTTTCATTGTACGGCATACCCTTTATAATGGATAAAAAACAACGAATCATTACTTTTGAAAGTGGTAGTACGCACGGCATGAATCTAATTGCAGTCGATATCTTAGACAATAAACCTGTCAAATGGTTGGTAGAAAATAGCTGGGGAAGCACAGGAAAAAATGGAAATCTTCTTATCACTGATGCTTGGTTTAATGAGTATACTTTCAGAATTGTTATTCCCAAAGAATTTGTCCCTGAAGATATCTTGAAAATATGGAAAGAAAAACCCATTCTTCTTCCTCCATGGGATCCTATGTTTTCTATGGACGAGTAAAGCACTTCATATGCAAAATAAATTTGCTTTATATGATTTTGTAAAAAATTTACTGGAAAAAAATCAGATTTTTGCTCACATTGAACATCAAATTATCATTTTCGTCAATCTTGGTTTTCTCTTACTTATCAGTTTTTTGGTTTATTACATCACCAAATTTTTTGCTATTCGCATCATTAGAAGAATTACTAAGCGTACTAAAACACTATTAGATGATGCATTTAGTGATACACGTTTTCTTAAACGTGCCTCTTTTATTATTCCTTTAATCATCATTTACAAACTCACTCCTTACACCTTGCCACATTATGTTGGTTGGATATCCTTACTTCAAAATGCCACCAAGATTTTTATTGTTTTTTTTCTCATTCTAGCTTTGTATGCTCTAGCAGATGCATTTTACAAAATTTACGATTCGATAGAAAATACCCACTTTCAACCCATCAAAGGTTATGTACAAGTATTCAAGTTAGTAATTGGCTTGATGGGTGGCATTGTTATTTTGTCTATTTTGCTGAGTAAGAGTCCTGCTGTGCTCATCGGAGGACTTGGAGCATTGAGTGCTGTGCTTCTTCTTGTTTTCAAAGATCCCTTGCTGGGTTTTACCTCATCCATTCAACTGACAAGTAATAAAATGATTCAGAAAGGCGACTGGATTTCCATTCCAAGTTCCAACATTGATGGAGAAGTTGAAGAAATTACCCTATCTTCGGTTAAAATCAAAAATTTTGATCTCACTTACTCATATTATCCAACCTATTCACTGCTCACCAGTCCCTTCATTAACAACAGAGGAATATATGAAAATAAATGCCGACGAGCTTTTCGAAAAATCTATATCCAACCATCATCCGTAAAACTACTAACGAAAGAGCAATCTCTACTCATCAAAGATAATCTTCCTTCTCATTTACAATCTTACTTTCCTGTCAATATAAGTGAGTCTATAACCAACTTGCAACTATTTCGAATGCTTTTACAATCTTATCTGGAACAAGATGATCGTTTTGATCATCAACAATTGACTATGGTTTATGTTCGTGATGTTGAACCATTTGGTCTTCCTCTTTTTTATTATGCTTTTACTCGAACTACAGAATGGAAAGAATTTAATGAAATTAACAATGAACTTATGGAATTGATATTTTCTCTTTTACCCATTTTTGAAATCAAACTTTCAGAAAATATACCTCGCAACCCGATGAATTAATTTTTTTAATAATTATCAGTATGGTTAACAACAAAGCTGAAAATTCGTAACTTTGTAAAAATATTTAATTATGAATTCAAAAGTTGTTAAAGCCTTAAACGATCAAATCCAAGCTGAATTGTATTCTTCATATTTGTATCTTTCCATGGCAGCCTATTTTGCAGATGCTAATTTGAATGGTTTTTCTCACTGGATGAAAATACAAGCTCAAGAAGAATATGGGCATGCCATGAGAATATTTGATTATCTCAACGAAAGAAATCAACGAGTAGAACTTCTTTCCATCCAACAACCCCCTAAAGATTGGTCATCTCCAAAGCAAGCTTTTGAGGATGCTTACAAACATGAATGCTACATTTCCGACAGAATTAACAAAATTCTCGAATTAGCTATCGAAGAAAAAGACTACGCTACCCAGAATTTTCTCCAATGGTTTATAGCAGAACAAGTTGAGGAAGAAGCTTCTGTCAACGAAATACTCCAACATCTCAATATGATTGAAGGGAACACCGGACTTCTCATGTTAGACAAAGAACTAAAAAAACGCAGTTAATACCAAATCGCTTTTCACGTTTTTCAGGCTTGACCCCTAATCTTTTCTCGAAAATCGGGGTGTATATCTTTTTCGTCAATAATTTTTAATCCTAGCAAAGCTTCGAGTATATCTTCTAGGGTGATAATGCCACTAAAAATACCGTATTCATCTACCACGACAGCAATATGTTCTTTTTTCTGGAGCATTTTGTTAAAAACCTGATGGAGGGGATAGTATTCAAAAGTTACAATAGCTGGACGAGAAATTTTATAAACAGGCGTAGCTTCTCTCTTTTCTACAATTTCTTTTAAGACATCCGATTTAAGAACATATGAATAAACACGATGCTTTTTCTTATCAAGGAACAGAGGTATTCGAGAAAATTGCTCGAATTCTTTATATTGGGTCATTCCTCCACAGGGGGTTTTATAATGTACAATAAATGCAGCTTTCCTAGGTGTCATAACCGAAAAGACTGGATGATGATAACAAGAAATAAAATGTTGAATAATGTGAGTTTCCTGGGGATTGAATAATCCTTCTTCTTCTCCCTTTTTGGCAAGAGCATAAATTTCTTTCCTATCTAAGGTTGTTTTTTTGGTGTTTTCGGTATTTAATCGCCGTGTTAAAAAAAGTGTTATTTGGACAAAAGGATAAGTAAGATAGATCACACCGATAATAATTGCAACAGTAATAGCCATGGTCTTTTTCCAATACAAGCTTCCCAAAGTTTTGGGGATAATTTCCGAAAAAATTAAAATAGTTATGGTAAGAATTGCCGAAATGAGGCCATAGGATATATTTTCAAAGTGTATGCTAGCCAATGCACCTATAAGAGTAGCTCCCGCTGTATTAGCAATGGTGTTTAATGTAACGATAGCTGTGATAGGAACTGATGTTTGTCTTTTGAATTCCAGTGCTTTATTAGCCCAATTTGCGCCATCTTCTCTCATTTGAACCAAATAAGATATTTGCGACGACAACAATGAAGACTCAATAAAACTACAAGTAAAGGAAATAAGTACCGTTGCCACGAAAATCAAAAAAAGAGAAAGCATAATTTTCTCCTACTCAAAATTAGGGAAATAGCCAAAGAAATTCAAATTTTTTGTTTTATCATTCTCAAGAATTTCTTCTTGAGTCTGGGAATTTAACTTAAATTTTAGAGTTTTTCTCAAACGGAAAGCAAATAAACCTAGAGCATCGGAAATATTGGTATATGTCAATTTATCTTGAACAATGGTATTTGAGGGGCTACTTGCTCGAATATAAGTGGCAAAGTCATCATTTCCAACGGTAATAACTAACCAAACATGGCCAAAATAACGCTTAACATCGTTCACAACAGGTATGTTTCGTTGAAGTAAATCATAAAATGTTGAACCGTTGTAGTTAATGGCCATAGTTTCTCCTCCATTCAAAAAAGAAGATTGTAAACTACCCAGATGCCATTCTATCGATTTTGCTATGGTGTCCTGCGGATGCATGTTATATATTTCGAAATAGTCGAAAATAAATTTGACTTCATAAATCCTGCCATTGGGAGTAGATTTCCATTCAATTACTGAACTTGTTGAGGGAAGAAAGCCTATAGAAGTTTGGTAAAAGCTGGGTTTAACGACTTCAAAATTCTGAAGAGGTTTTGCTATTGCTTCGTAAATTCTTTCATTAACTGTATCCTCAACAACCAGTTTGTATGAATATGCTGGATTAAACCAAAAGGTATCTGTTTTAACAACCTGATAAAATGTGGGAATTTTCAAGCGGTAATAAGGGTGTTGTCCAGTAAAGAATTTATCGCCACTCGTGAAAAAATGAACTGTATCGGCGTAATATTCACTCAACACATTGCCACCAGATGTTAACGATTGCAATTTGACTTTCAATAAATAAGGATAAAAAATACTGTCGTACAACTGAGTGTAATGGTACACGTTACCATCCGCAAGAAAAGTACGATGTATCTTAATGTACTGAGTAGGTGAAGTTACATCTAATATGGCATAAATGACAGGCTTATGGTCAGCTTTCCCTGTAATATCCACCTCTGTTGAACAGGATTCTAATAATGTGATGATTATCCCTAAAAGAATTATTTTTTTGTGCATCTATATTTTTGAACAAAAATAACTATTTTCTGATGCTTTGATAAAAAAAATCGATAAGAGTCCAAATTTGAATGGGAAAGCTGTTCTTTGCTTGAATAGCGCTTAAGTGCATGTAGCATGAAACATCCGATACAATAAGATATTCAGCACCTTCTACACATGTTTTCTCAAGTTTGAATAATCCCATGTCGACACTTATTTCTGGATATTTAACGGAAAATGTTCCTCCGAATCCGCAACAATGATAATCCACATTCGTTTTTATCAATTCTAAGTTTGGAAATTGGACAAGAACTTCAAAGGTGAGATTTTTCCCTTTATATAATTTTCTCAATCCTGTACAGCTTTGATGAATGGCCACCCTTCCTTGTATTTTGGGTGAAAAATAATCCTCGAGACGATGTTTTATGATAAAAGACGAAAAGTCTTCAACAAAAAAAAGCAAAGAATATTTATTATCATTAAATAAGGTAGGATAAACATTTTTTACCATGTGGGTGCAGGATGCCCCTAAAACTACCACGTGTACACTGGAAGGGAAAAAGTTCTGCCAATGTTTGGCAAATAACCGAGCTTCATCAAAATAACCACTGTTGTAAGCAATTTGGCCACAGCAAGGCTGATCGGGCAATATTTCTACATCATATCCCAGATGTTCTAAGATATGACAAGCTTTGTCGGCCTGTTCAGGAAAAAGGTGATCAACATAACAAGGGACAAATAGATAAATTTTTTTTGTTGACAATATGGAATAATTTTTGCAATTTTACTCAAAATTTTTTCACATGAAAAATGTTTTAGTTTCATTTTTAATGATTTTTTTGATGAGTTCTTGTGACTTATTGCTTGAAGAAGAGCCACCTACTAAAAGTAGCATGGAAGGTGTGTGGAAGGTAACCCGGGTTGTTGATCAGGAAAGTGGTAAGGATATCACAAATATGATCAATTTTCCTATTACTGCATTTCACTTAAGCAGTGATGGAACCATCATTTCAACAGCAGGCCCACTTTTTATGTATATCGTTTACGGAGAAAACAAGTATACTCAGATTGCAAGCAAGATCGATCAGGTATTTAATTATGCAAGCTTAGATTTCAACGGCGGAGAATTTTTTGTGGGTGGTGGAGTTCAGAAAAGCTTCACGATTGAAATGAAATTGGAAGGACTTCCTGGACAAAAAGCTTTAACTATGTTGCTTGAAATGATTGGTATTGGTAATGACTATCTCGATGTGGTGATTTACCATAAATTTATGGATGTCCACATTGATTTTTCGGAGGATTACAATAAAATGTATTGGACATTTGACAATCGAACCAAAGCCGTCTACAACACCAAAGACAATTACGGGAATTACGTACTATGGCAAGGATGGCCAGTGGATGTCTTCAGGAAAGTAAGAATCACACTTGAAAAACAAACCAAAGATATTCGTGACCTTGTTAAAGAAGCTTCCTAAATACCATCTCCAATAACAGCCTTATCAGCTATTTTTCGATAACTTTTCCTGGTTTTTTAGGAGAGTTTTCAGGAATATGATCTATGTATCTTCCAGGCTGAAGAAGAATTTCTACAAAAGATTCCCCTGGATTTTGATTGGTAATGGCGTAACCGATGATGGGACCTGGTTTACTAGCTTTCTGAGCTAATCCTGGTACATCAGATACAGTCAGAAAATCTCCACTGCGAATGAGTTCTGAAGAAGGTACCAATTTTACTTTAACTCTACCTACAAAAGCTATAGGATAACCTTGAGAGGGATTGTTTAAAACAAACGTGGGATTTTCTGAAATTACCCCGGCTAAATGGTAAACATTCTCCCACGTCGCAAGAGTAAAATTAGCATTACTGCCAGGTATAAAACTAACCAACATTCCAGGCTCAATCGCAAAGTTAGCAGGGGCAATGACTTGATAATGCTCTGCCAGATCACCATATTCACTCATAGAATAAATTTCACGTGAATAGACTCTACCAGAAGCTACTATATCTCCTCGCTGAGGAGCAAGTGAGTATTCATAATAAATGGTAATAAATCCATTCAATATATAGAAATAATCGTCGATAAGATCTGATGCATCATAAATCCGGAAATATACATTCTGCGAAGAAGTAAAAACATTTGAATGGGAACTTGTGTTAATCCAATCCACGGCAACATACCCATTATTAGCTGTTTCGTAAATGGACCCGAAATCAGTGCTTCCTATACGAACCATGACTCCGTGTTGTTCGTCTCCATCTTGATGATAGCCGTTAATAGCATAGACAACTTTGGTAACAGTAAAACTTGACGCACCAGTAGGCACATCAAGAGTTCCTAAAGATGCTGATTGGGCATATCCATTTTGAACACTTAAAGTTGATGTTAAATAAAAGGTTTTCATGCCCCTACGAGTAATAGCAGAAGTTGAAGGATTACCCACCAGCAAAAATGTATCAACTCTTGCCTTACCTTGAACATGTAAGGTATAAGAAGGGTAAGTAGTGTTAATTCCTACGTTTCCTCCCATAAAGATTCCTGACGGAGCAATGTTGTTACCGTTAGCATATAAAGCACATGTAGTAAATAAAGTCGGTAGATTTGGATCAAGAGTTGCATACACTCCTACTGCTCTCCAACTATTTGTTTTATCTGCCACCCCCAATACACCGACGGCATATCCCCATGTTGAATTTGCACCTACAGCACTGCCAAGTACACCCACACTACGAAAATCAGTTGTGGTAGATGTTTGCGTAGCAAAACCAAATACAGCACTTTTATGAGCATTCAAATTCGTAGAGACATGCAATTTTTCTGTCGGTGTAGTAGTTCCAATACCAACATTTCCGTTACTACTTACCCGCATTCGCTCCGTATTATCTGTATAAATTCTGAAATCGACAGGATTGGTAGTACCTATAAAATTACTAGCATTTGCCACATTGCCAGTGAGCAACCAACCAGGTGTTGTACTGTTTGCATCCATCACTCTAATCCATTTAATTCCATCCCAATAATAGTAACCGGGAGTTACATCATTTACAGTAGCTGTATTGTATACTAGCAAACTGATAGCAGGTGCTGTAATAGGTGAAGGTGAACTGGTCTGTGTCAAAGAAACACGAGGTATTAAAAGACCTTTGGAACTTGCTTGGATTTCCAACATTGCTGAAGGATCAGGAATAATGGGGTTATCTGAGATCCCAACATTTTGACCCCATGCTATAAACGCATTTAAAAAGCTAATGAATAAAATTACTCTTTTCATAAATTTCCCTTTATTGCAAAAATATTAAAAAACTAAAAGACTAAAAAGAAAAAGTAAAAGTCAAGTTTAATCCATGATCATAATTAAGGAAAAAATACGCATATTTGTAAAAAAAATGCATATCGCTATTGCTGGCAACATCGGAAGCGGAAAAACAACATTGACAAGTTTACTTGCAGATCATTACCAATTCAAGGCTCTTTATGAATCTGTTGATGATAACCCATACTTAGAAAGCTTCTACGAAGACATGAAAAGATGGTCTTTTAATCTTCAAATTTACTTTCTTAATAGTCGCTTTCGCCAAATTATCCAGATACAACGAAACAAAGAAAATGTTATTCAAGACAGAACCATTTACGAAGATGCTTACATATTTGCTCCAAATTTGCATGAAATGGGACTGATGAGTTCGAGAGATTTTGAAACATATCGTGAACTTTTTGCTCTGATGACCAGTTTTATTTCACCTCCAGATCTTCTTATTTATTTAAGAGCAGATGTTTCGTTGTTAGTTAAGCAAATTCAAAAGAGGGGTCGCCATTATGAAACCTCAATCCGTCTTGATTACTTAAAAAGTCTCAACGATAAATATGAAAACTGGATTTCTTCTTATAAGGAAGGGCGATTACTCATCATTGATGTAAATAAAATCCGTTTTGAAGAAAACAAGGAAGATCTGGGATATGTTATTGATTTGATAAATGCTGAATTATTTGGTTTATTCAGATGAAAAGTATTGGTATCATACCTGCACGTTATCATTCAAGTCGGTTTCCCGGTAAACCACTTGCGCTCATTGCCGGAAAACCCATGATTCTTTGGGTGTACGAACGTGCAAAAAAAGCCACCCAACTTACGGATCTCATAGTTGCTACTGACGACGAAAAGATATTTACGACTGTATCCATGGCAGGCGGTAAAGCTTTGATGACATCTCCATCTCACGAAACCGGAACTGAACGCGTTTACGAAGCAGCCTCACTATATATTTCACCTCAAGATATAGAGAATACCATTGTCATTAATATTCAAGGAGATGAACCTCTTATTGATCCTGAACTCATAAATCATATCATTTCAGCTTTTAAGGATCCATCAATTCAAATAGTTACCCCTATTAGGAAAGTTTTTAAAAAAATCTCCGAACATTGTCCTCACGAAGTAAAAGTTGTCAAAAATTTAAACAATAAAATCTTGTACTTCAGCAGATCTAACATACCCTTTTGCCGAGATGCAGAAAATACTCTACTCTTTCCTTTCTACATTCACATTGGAATATACGCTTATCGTTTCACTGTTCTCGAAAAAATCGTTAAGCTTCCACCCACCGAACTTGAGAAAACTGAAAAACTAGAACAATTGAGATGGCTTGAACACGGCTATGAAATTTATGCTATAGAAACCAACTATGAATCACACGCAGTAGACACGCCTGAGGATATTAAAATCATCCACCAATTGATAGCGTCTAATCAGTGATATATATCTTCTAACAAATAACTTTTCAAGTTTTTCATAATTTTACAAAAAAAATGAGAACAATATCAGGAATTTTTGTAGCCATTATGTTGCTAATTTCATGTGTTCCAGCGCGACAATTTCAAGATGAGAAAGCCCGTAGAGAAAAAGCAGAAAAAGAACTCATAGACCTTAAAGCAAAATATGATCAGCTTCAAGCCACCAACACTGAAATGGGAGAAAAAATTCGCACGATGGAAAAACAAATTGCAGCTTTAGAACGTGATACCAACATCACTGGTACCAGCCTAAGGAAAATGACCGCACAATACGATAAAGTAAATAAATTATACGAAGAACTTAATCGAAAATACCAAGAACTTCTATCTCTCAATGTTAGCGAAACACAAAAAATTAGTACCGAGCTTCAATTAACCCAGGAACAACTCAGCAAGAAACAAGAAGAATTAAGAAAACTTGAAAACGAATTGAATGAGAAAAAAGCCAATTTAGAAAAGTTACAAAATGATTTGATCAATAAAGAAAAACGAATCAACGAACTGGAAAGCATGCTTTCCAAAAAAGATAGCGAGGTCAAAGCCCTCAAAGAAAAACTTAAGTTTGCTCTCAAAGGTTTTGAAAATAATGGGCTTACGATCGTAGAAAAAAATGGTAAAATTTATGTTTCGCTCGAAGAATCATTACTTTTTGCTTCTGGGTCATGGAATGTAAATGCCAAAGGAAGAGAAGCTCTTGCTAAATTGGCAAAAGTTCTTGAAGAAAATCCCGACATTAACATCATGGTGGAGGGACACACAGATAATGTTCCCTATCGAGGCAGTGGTCCAATAAAAGATAATTGGGATTTAAGTGTGATGCGTTCTACAAGTGTTGTGAAAATACTTCTTGAAAACGGAAAAATTAACCCAGCACGCATCATAGCTGCTGGAAGAAGTGAATACGTGCCTATTGATCCCTCCAATACTAGCGAAGCCCGTCAAAAAAACCGAAGAACTGAAATTATTCTTACACCAAAACTGGATGAACTGCTGAAAATTTTGGAAGATAATTAATCATGAAATACACTCCCTTAGCAGAAATTCTTCGCCCATCTTCTCTCGATGAAATAGTGGGTCAGGATCATCTGTTAGGTAAAGATGGACCTATTCGTAAGTTTATCGAAAAAAGTTTTTTACCATCCCTTATTTTCTGGGGTCCCCCTGGTTGTGGAAAGACGACACTGGCATACGTACTTGCTAAAGCTCTTGAAAGACCATCTTTCTTTTTGAGTGCTGTCGAAGCTGGTGTTAAAGAAGTACGGGAGATTATCAAAATTGCCGAGAAAAAAAAAGGAACCATTTTATTCATTGATGAAATTCATCGATTCAATAAGGCTCAACAGGAATACATATTGCATGCGGTCGAAAAAGGAAATGTTGTTTTAATAGGTGCCACCACAGAAAATCCTTCTTTTGAGGTGGTGCCACCTCTTCTCTCTCGATGTCAAGTGTACGTTTTACAAAATCTCGATATCAAAAGTCTCTCTCTTCTGCTAGACCGAGCTAAAAACTACTATCATCAACATGGTATTACTTTAAATATCAAAGAAAAAGATGCTTTATTCTATTTTTCGGCTGGCGATGCTAGAAAACTTTACAATATCATTGAGTTGTCGGTGGAAGCTAATCCCAGCCAAGTAGCCGAGATTACCAATCAACTTGTCGAAGAAATCGTTTTGAAAAAATTTGCTCGTTTCGATAAAGCTGGAGATCAACATTACGACACTATTTCAGCATTTATAAAATCGGTCCGTGGAAGTGATCCCCATGCTGCATTATATTGGCTTGCTCGGATGTTGGATGCCGGAGAAGATCCTCTCTTCATAGCTCGAAGACTTATTATCTTGGCTGCTGAAGATATTGGACTTGCTAATCCCAACGCAATTTTGCTTGCTAACGCTACCTTCGACGTGGTACACAAAATTGGCATGCCCGAGGCGCGTATTCCGTTAGCTGAATGTACCATTTATCTTGCTGCATCTCCTAAAAGTAATTCTGCTTACCTTGCCATAGAAAAAGCACTACAGTTGGCTAAAAATACTTGCGAACAACCTGTACCTCTTCATTTGCGAAATGCACCTACTTCTCTTATGCAATCACTGCATTACGGAAAAGAATATCTTTATCCCCACCAATTTCCACACCATTTTATTCTCCAAGAATATTTTCCAGAAAAGCTTAAAGGAACTACCATTTATATCCCTGCGTCCAATCCTCGTGAAAATGAACTCAAAACTTATTTACTCAATTGCTGGAAAGACAAGTACGATCTTAATGAAAGTTAAATATTAAAGCGAATGTGTAAAATATCCCCATCCTGCACGACATAGGTTTTTCCCTCAAGTCTGATTTTACCTGCTTCTTTTACTTTTAGTTCGCTTTTATGATATAGTAAATCATCAACATTATACACTTCCGCCCGAATAAAACCTTTTTCAAGATCACTATGAATGACTCCTGCAGCTTTGGATGCCGTTGTACCACGAGGAATTAACCATGCCCGATTTTCTTTCCCGCCAACGGTGTAAAAAGTAATTAGATCCAACATTTCAAAAGCAGCTAATGAAACTTGTTTAATGACAGGCTCTTCAACACCATAACTCAGTAGAAATTCCTTCTGCTCCTCCAGAGGAAGTTGCATAATTTCCTCTTCCAGTTTCCCACAGACCATCACGAACTTTTGATTATTCTCTTGCAGGTAAGATACGATTTCTCTGATTGTATCATCTGTCTCTGTCAGTGTTTTTTCGTCTACATTAAGAAGGTAAACAACAGGTTTTATGGTAAGAAGGCCCATTTCTTGAGCAAGCCGATTTTCCTCGTCTGAGAAAGGGCGAAGTATTCGTAAACTTTGCATGTTTTCTAGTACATCTTTAAATTTCAACAAGATTTCATAGGTGATTTTCTGTTGAATATCACCTGATTTATAACTCTTTTCTATTTTGGCTAATTTTTTTTGAATTTGATCGAGATCACGAATTTGAAGTTCAAATTCTAACCACTCGAGATCTTTAAGTGGCAGGAGGTTATCGTGTGGATGAACAATAGCTGGATCACCGAAACAACGCAACACATGAATGAAAACTTGTGTTAGTCTGAGATGATTAAAAAATTCTTGGGCTTCTCGAGAGTTAAGATTAACCTTTGATATGCCAGGTAAGTCGTAAAGTTCTAATGTGGCATAAGTTATTTTCTGAGCTGATACAAACTGATGAATTTTTTCCAATCGTGGATCGAAGATAGGAGCCGTACAGATATTGACTCGTGTGGTAGTATACAATGCAGGAGAAGTTTCTACGTTTGAGCCAGTCATGCTGTTAAATATGGTACTTTTTCCTGAATTTGTTATCCCCATTAAGCTAACCTTAATTGCCATATGAACTAGTTAAAAAATATCCAACTTATACCCCAACGTACACCACGGTCAGGTAAAGGATAAGCTGGCACCTGCCAGTAACGCACGGGAAACAACCCGGCTGCAAAATTATAGATTTCAACAAAAAAAACTGCCCTTTTAATTTGAGATCTTATAAAAAAAGTGGGGTACCAAAATCCATCTGTTTGTATATCTTGTTGAGGATAAAAAATTCCCAAGTATGGGTAATAAGCATCAGCAAAATAGGAACTATTATAAAAATACTTCATGCCCACTTCGCCAAGTAGTTTTCGCTGAAAAAACCACGTTCGGTAGAAGATTTCTCCCCGTATTCCAAACAAAGGTAATGACAGCAATTCTGACGTAGACCTCTGTAAAATCATGCGATTCAGTATAAAAAAGTTCTTGAAATTTGCGTTAAAATAGCAACTCACACCACCTACTCCTATTTGACCTAATGAAGTAAACATATTTTGATAAAAAACAGGCATGTTTCTAACATCAGCTCCATACACCTCGAGAGTCATAAATTTGCTTTTCAAACCTACACGATGTAATAAAACAACAACATCAGAAAGAGAATGGTCATACTGTAAATGATTTCCTCGATACCGTTCATACAACAACGATGGATGAAAAGAATAAATCTCTTGAGTAAGATATAATTTTCCAGATGATAGAACCTTGATCATCAATCGATGCTGTATTTCAAGTAAAGACCTATTGGCCCCGACTATACCTTTACTCGTTTTACCAACCCACAAAAGCTTTTCATTCCGGGAGGTCCAGTTCCATTTAAAATATGACATAGTCGACATCGTATCGAAATTAAACATAGAAGAAAAACGGTTCCATTCTTGCCACATCGAGAGTTGAAAAAAAATATTTTTCAATTTTCCATTTAATGCCGTAGCTACACGATAAGTCAGAACATGAAGTGAATCAAGTGTGATGGAACTATCCAAATAAATATTCTGATAGTAACCTGATCCGGGAAATTCATCTTTGAATCGGTTATATTTTTTCTCTAATTCAATATTAAGAGGAAATAATCGAATTTCAAGGAAAGGTTTTTGAATGATAGCATAAGAACTATTCCATGAAAAACGAGTAAATCTTACATGACGCGAAGCTTTACTTAACAAAATCTGACATAAAGCTCGATCATAAATGGATGTGTCAAGAAAATCTTCTGCATACTTAATTCCTCCATTTTCTTGAAAACGAAAGTAATTGTCTTGTAGGAGGAATAAAGTTCGAAAACGATAGTTTTTCGAGTGAAAATTAATCTTCGAAAAAAAATTACTTAGACTGATTTTCTGGTTCTTATACCAGCCTGCAGAGCCTACTAAGTGATAATTTAAGAGAACATCTACTTGTTTTCCCCAAGGAAAATAAAACCAGAAGGAAAATTGTTGTTCGCGTTTCGATCCCTGGCTATAAGACGTTATAGAGTAAGGTTCATGTTTTGGTTTGAAAAGAAAAGAAAACGATGTATCAAGACAAACGAAATGTTCAAAATTTTGTAAGAAAGAATCAAATTTTTTAGGCATCCTTTCTACTACATCGGCAAAGTACAAATACTGATACATACTTTCTGCAGGTCCTATTCTGTGATAAAATTCGAGATTGGTGTCTAACCATTGATTAAGCCAATGTTTTATATAATACGTTTGAATAAATAGACCATCATCTTTTTTCTCATGACTCGAAAAAAAAGTAGAATCCGTTTTCTCTTGGGAAAGCAATATCAAGGTGTAGCTCAATAATAAATTTCTCCAAACAAGCTTAAATAATTCCATAAATAACTAATGCATAGAGGTAGAAGTGTAGAATCCTCATCGTTGCCCAGAAAGCAAGAAGGGGAAAAGGATATCGTATAAGGCCCATGGAAATTACAACAAAAGTATATGGAAGCGGTGTAAGAGCTGCAGCTGCAATTAGGTACCCTCCCCATTTTTTAGAATTTTTGACATATCTGTCAAACCTCAATAAAAAATATGTATTAACAGAAGGAATTTTTCGTATCATTCTTCCTATTGCATAGGCCGTTAAAGATGCAAAGTACGATATGAGAGCAAGAACGGTTAAACACAACCAAGGATTTTCTAAACTATTTGTCCAAAAAATAAATAAATCCACTGGCAAAATTGGTAAAGCTGCTTCCAGAATGAAAAAAATCACCATCACCCATCCGAAAGGAACATAGGTAACCATCATATCAAAAAAAGCATCGATGTCGAACAAGCTATTTCCCAAGAGATACAATAAAACCACAATAACAATGAAAATTATCAAAAGTTTAAGAAGAGGTTTTCCAACGTATTTAAAAAAACCTGTTCTTTTCAATTGATGATAAGTAAGGGACCATGATTTAAGAAAATTTCTTTTTTTCTTAGAACCATTGTTTCCGTTGATCTGATTTACCTGCGGTTTCATAAGCTTACTTGTGGTATTTTTTTAAAAATTCCTCTACTTCTGGCACTCCTCCTTGCAAGATGATATAACCATTGTAAGGCTCACGTTCAGTGATTTCATCATTGATTGGTGTGAGCATAAGTTCTTTAACTTTCTCAGGATCATCTGTTTGTCCTAATACCCAACCTAGTTTAATGTAAGCTGTTTCTGGCAGCATGTTCCCTGCAGGAATAATTCCTTTTGCCATTAAATCTCGTCCTGTATCATATACAAACATATGAGCATATCCCCATAAAGTTTGAACAGTCATGAACATATGTACTCCTTTTTTATGAGCCCGTTCAATGGCGGGATACAAAGGTTTATTGACATGACCTAGGCCAGTACCCGCAAAAACTATTCCCCTATAGCCATTTTCCACAAGGCTATCTATGATGTCAGGTTGCATGTTGGGATAATAGTAAACAATGGCTACTTTTTCTTCAAAATAAGGTAAAATTCTAACATCTTTATCTTTACGTCGTTTTTTAAAATTTTCTTTCATAGGGAAAACTCCCTTTCGTGTTACTTTTGCCAAAGGTATATCACCAATGGTTCTAAAAGTAGAACGATAAGATGAATGCATTTTACGCACACGAGTTCCACGATGCAGAAAACCGTATTCGTCAGAAGTGGGGCCAAACATACAGACCATGATTTCAGCTATTTCACCATGTCCTGCGGCTACCATAGCATGAATCAAGTTGAGAGCGGCATCAGAACTAGGTCTGTCGGAACTCCGCTGTGAACCAACTAATACAATCGGCACTGGTGGATTCTGTACCATGAAAGTTAAAGCAGCGGCAGTGTGAGAAAGAGTGTCTGTTCCATGACCAATAACAATACCATCAATGCCTTTTTCAATTTCCTGCCCAATAGCAATAGCTAATTTCTTATATTGCTCTGGTCCCATGTTTTCACTAAATACAGCAAACAATTTTTCGGTGGTCAAGTTACAAATGTCTGCTAGTTCTGGTACTGCTCCATACAATTCACCGGGAGTAAAAGCAGGTATGACAGCACCTGTACGATAATCGAGTCTGGATGCGATGGTGCCCCCTGTGCCAAAAAGCTTAACTTTTGGCAAACCAGGCTTCATCGGAAATTCTTTCTCTGGTATCTTGTAGTGTGCTTTCTTATAACCGACCTCCTCCATGTGAGTAATAGTCTGAATATCAAGACCTATATTGTAGCCTGTTTGGATTTTAAGTACTATATGTAAATCATCGTCGTTTTCAGCTCTTGGCAACACTGTTCCAAAAAACTCCCCTCGGGTTGTTTGAATTTTTGCTTGCCCCCAAACACGAACCTGAAATTTTTTCAGTAATTCCAGTGCCCTACCTTTATAACCTTGAAATAAATCCTCATTCATGACCTAAAATTTCTTTTATAACTGTCTTTGCTAGCAATGTTAACTTCACATTCCCAAGGGCCTGATATCTAATTTGACCTAAAACCCAGTTGACTTTGTCCTCAGCTGATGCTCTCTTGCTAGGATGAAATTTACCGATTAGTATGCGAATTTTTTCCATCAGTTCATCTTGGGAAGTACGTTTAAAACCTATGGTAGTTAGTATGGAATGAAAATCCATCTGAGGATGTTCATACAACACGGGAAGTATTTTATATGCCAATTCCTCATCTATTTTTTCATTTCGAAGGAAAACAAACAACTCTTTTATTTTATGATAATTAAATCCGAAACCTTTCTTATAATGCCCTTCTACGTACTTGAGAAATTGACCCAAAAAATGTCCGATCCATTTGGGTGGAATAGATAACAAGTTACTGATTTCCTCTAACAAAGGGAAAAGATTTTTACTTAAAATGTAAGTAAACAAGTGTTCTCCAATGCCCCATTCTTTCATTTTTTTCATTCTTTCGAAAACATCCTCTGGAAGATCCTTTTTTAAAGATTCAATATAAGCTGAACTCAATGGAATGGGAGCACTATCAGTGTCTGGATACATGCGATCAGGTCCCGGTAGCACACGTTCAAACATGGTAGTGCCGTTAGGGAAACTTTTACGAGTCTCAGGAGGAACACCTTTGAAAGCCAATTTGCAACGTTCTTCGACAGTTTCTAAAGCTGTAGGAATATCATCCTGCGGACCCCATAAAAGTAAAAAACTATCCTGCTCGCCAATTTTTAAAATGCTCTCTAAATAGCGGATTTGTTCAAGCGTCATGGGATGAAATATTTCTTCAGCATGCTGCATATTGGGCTTTTCAATGCAAGCAATGACTTTTAGTCTATCACTTATTTCATCTGCAAACACACGGCCTGGTTGAGTAAAATGACTCAATATTCCTCTAAAGCCAGGCAAGCGAATAGCATGAAACTGAAAACCTTGCTGAGCAAAATGTGCCAAATCAGGAAATAAAGCTGAAATATCGTCGTTTTTTACCTGTACCTCTTCTATTTTCCACAAATCTGGTTGTTGCACAGATTGAAGTAGCTTATTGCGTATGAGCAAAAGCGACCATTGCCTGAAAACTTCATTGTGGGTCAATTCCGGTATCCATTTGGTATGACTTACTCCTTTGATTTCAACTCTTGTTCCACCACGACAGCTTACATTTACATCCTGACGAGAAGCTCCTATCCCTGTTCTAACCAGACCTGAACTTCTGTTTAGAAAACGGATGTAATCACATGCTTCCTTCACTTCATTGGGATTTTTCATGTCGGGGTAAGTCACCGTTTCGATCAATGGCATTCCCAATCGATCGGTTTTGTAAACTCTTACATGACCTATATCAGAGATTTCCCTGCAGCTATCTTCTTCTACACTAAGTTGCATGAGGCGAACCTTACGATTTTTTAATGGAATTTCTCCACCCACCCCTACAATAGCCGTACGTTGAAACCCAGTTGGTATACTTCCATCCAGATATTGTTTACGTGTAATATGTACCTCTCCCACGATATTCATCTTACACATAAGTGCAAGCTTGATTGAAATTTCAAGGGCTTCACGATTAATAGGAAATGGAGGAGTATCATCAATTTCATACGTACAAGTGGTGATATTTTTTATTCGATAAATGATTTCTTTTCTGGTTTTAAACTCCATCAAAGCAGTCCCATCGTATTCACCCAACTCACTGAGGGTAGGTCTCATGTGGCGTATGATTTCAGCATCAAATTCGTCATCATCATGGTAAATACCTGCTGGACAATGACAAAAAAGTTTTTTTGTTGTAAGAAGTTGTTGGTGAACTTCCAGCCCACTCATAAAACCTATTCGATCATAAGTTTCTTGGGTTGCTTCTAAGCGAGATACGTAGCCAGCTTCCTTCAATGTTTTTTCATAATTAGCGCGTGAATCGAAATTTCCTAGCATAAAAAATGTAAAATTTTTTCAAAAGTAACATATTTTTTCATGCTTTTTCATGAGGTTCTAATTTTAAAAAAACAAGCATCTTTGCTATATGAAAAACAAATCATTCTTATTACTTATTTTTATCTTAATAATGATCAATGTTCTATTTGATTGCTCTAAGAAAGAATCAATTCGTCAGGACTCCCCCCCCATAGATGTTAAAATCATTCCACCTGACACAATGGAATTGCTTATGAGAGATATGTACTTAACTGAGTCTTACATCAGGTGGTCTTCAGCCAAAGGAAACAACCCTGCTGATGTTTCCTATTTTTTCTACAAACTTTTGCTTACAAAATATCATCTCGACACCCATCGTGTGAATGCTTCAATAAAATTTTACATTGCCCACGAAGATCAGTGGATAAAGATTCTTACACGTATTATAAATGAAGAATTTTCAGATGTTGAAATAAAACCAGATCAAAATCAACCCTTTTAATCGAAAACCATGATTTTTTCTGTGATGGAAAAATGGTCTCCATAAATCTTCACGAAGAAAGTTCCTGCATTATGCAGTTTCAACGAAATATGGGTTTGGTTAGCCATTGTTTCATAGACTTTTTGAAACAATGAATTATAAAGTTCAATTTTTATTCCTTCATTAATTATTTCAGATGGAATATCCACAAAAAACTCATCGTTGGCAGGATTAGGGTAAACATGTATCTTATCCCGTGCATATTCTTGAAGATCCACAAAGCTGGTGGTATAATAAAAGGAAAAACCATCTGAACGCAAGATATCATCTGACGAAAAGGTTATATAAGCAGCATTACCCCATACCAGGATAGGTTGCGTTGGTATTTCATATCCAGATATTGTTGCTACTAGTTGTGCGTTAGTATTGGTCCCCTGATAGATTTTGATTTCATCGGCATCTTTTTCTGTAGCAAGTTTAGTAAAATGAATGTAGATCAACCCTGCTCCTGGAGGTTGAATGAGCCAAGCACATTGGCTATTGTTTCCATAACGTTCAGATCCGCTACCATCTTCAATAGTATCCGTCAAATTGGTATAAACCTGCATCGAGGGGCAATATATGAAATCGGTTTCAGCAGGTTCTAAACCTACAATTAACCTCTGATCAGAATTAAAATTGATACTTCCAGGATTAAAATTGGAAAGGGAATAATACCCATCGTAAGCTCCTCCCCATCCCCAATTAATATGAAAACGACCAGAAGCATCAATCCCATCAACCACAAAAGCATGGCATCCCCCGTTACCACATCCAGCATAAACAAGAGGCCTACGGGCAAGTAATTCGTTCTGCATGATTTCTGCCCACGTGGCATCGTCAATTCCGTTTCGTTCAATTAATGTGGCATAGTTTGCGTATTTAAAATATGTTTTGAATGCTTCGGCAGCAAGAGACAAACTAGATCCTGAACCAGTCGGCCCGTAATCCATATTGACAGAGACACCACAGTGAAATAACAAAGTTGCTACTGGGATGTTGTTAGTAGTAAGCTGACTTGGCATGCTATCCCAAAGATATGTAGTTGCTCCAAAATTAGCTGAAAGATTTGGATAGAGATATGTGCCATAGATGTGACTTCCTTGTCCCTGCACAGGATATGCATGAAATTTCATAACCTGTCCCATAGCAGTTGCCACGCAACCCGCATAACAATGACCGCATGGGCCATCCACATGTTCCGGACAAAGTTCATTGTAATAACAATCTTGATTCCATTTTGTCGCTAGTAAAGGAGCAACTGCCAGTTTATTTGACTCAAACAACTTCCCATCCCTCAAAAACAAAGACCATGCTTCACGAGCACCATCGCTCGAGCTTTTTCTATTTTTTTCCAACTCTATTTGTTGTTGTACGAAGTTAAAATACCATTTAACGGAAGGAGGCATTACTCCTAAATCAGATTCTTCGCTGTAGGCTACGATGGGATCAAACATCTTATCCTTTGTGGTTACTATAAACCCTTTGCCTATTTTATTCTGAATAAAAACAAGATCCGGGTATTCCTGCTGAAAATTGGTACAAATCTGTGGAATAAACTCTATATTCTTTGCCTTGAAAAATTTCTCTGCGCCTGCCTCAATCTGAAATAGAGAAACATCTTGAGCACTTAATCCAAAAGCAATAAACATAAATAACAAAATAAAAGTTTTCATTTCCCTCACTTTTGCAACAAAATTATCACATTTACATAAATTAGCATCTAAATTCAATTCCATGGGAAAAATAGTTCTTGCTTTTATGTTCATGTGGTTCCTATATGATAACATGATCTCTCAACAGGTTGAAATAACTATCACCAACATTCGCAACTCCAAAGGTGTGATCAGAATCGGGATTTTCAAAGATCAGGAAAGTTTTGACAAGGAAACCCCCTATGATGGCAAAATATTTCCTAAGAAATCCGTTTTAAATGGAAAACTTGTTGTCAAATTTGATTTACCACCTGGTAAATATGGTTTTGCTGTTCTTGATGATGAAAACGAAGATGGAAAGATGAATTACAACTTATTAGGTGTACCCAAAGAAGGGTATGGTTTTTCAGGAAATACCTTTTTTTTAAGCAAACCTTCTTTTTCGGAATTTGCTGTGAACATTCGTAAAGGGCTGAACAAGTTTACCATTGAGATGAACTATGTTTTTTAAAAATATTAAATTTGCTTCCGTTGACGGGATGTGGCGCAGTTGGAAGCGCGCTTCGTTCGGGACGAAGAGGTCGCTGGTTCGAGTCCAGTCATCCCGACATGCCTCTTTAGCTCAGCGGTAGAGCAGCTCACTCGTAATGAGCAGGTCGTGGGTTCGAATCCCATGAGAGGCTCCAAATGCTGCAAAAAAAAATTGAGTACATCGACCTAGGTTTACAGGCCTATCTTACAACTTGGAAGTTTCAAGAAAAACAGCTTCAAAGTTTATTGAAATTAAGAGAAGACCAAAAAAAGCAAGATTTTGCTGGATGGTTCTATGTGGTGGAACATCCCCATGTATATACCCTTGGGAAAAATGGTAAATTAAGCAATCTTTTACTATCTTCTTATGAACTTCAAAAAAAAGGGATAGAGTTTGTTCAGACCAACCGCGGAGGTGATATTACTTACCATGGACCTGGTCAGGTAGTAGGTTATCCTATTTTGGATCTGAAGAAACTATCGATCGGAGCCAAAATGTATGTTTTCATTCTCGAAGAAACCATCATACGTGTACTTTCACATTTTGGCATTAAAAGTGAAAGACTTCATGGAGCGACAGGAGTTTGGCTTGATACTTCTCAACCAACCAAAGCCCGAAAAATATGTGCCATAGGTATTCGTATATCCCACGGTATCACCATGCATGGTTTTGCTTTTAATGTTAACACCGATTTAAATTACTTTTCTTTTATCCATCCTTGTGGCTTAGCTAACATGGGTGTTACCTCTCTCCAAAAAGAACTTCAAGCTCCACAAGACATGACTCAAATAAAACTTATGATTTTTAAGGAATTTAAAAATATATTAGATAATATAGCAGATATCTTTCCACAGATTTAACAAAAACAAAGAAATAAGAAAATTTACTTGAAATTAACAACGAACAAGTTAGATTATGTTAGATTTTGGTTAATTCCACCTTGCCAATATATACGATGCGTTAGACACAAATAAAGTAATGCTTATACTTTTTTGTAAAAAGGCAATTTGACAACTTGAGCCTTTAAAAGTTTTTCACGAATCTTTACGTATATTTCAGATCCTTCTTTAGCAAATGCAACTTGTACATAACCCATCCCAATGTACTTTTGAAGAGTAGGACTTAAAGTACCTGAAGTTACACGTCCAATAGTATTTCCTTCACTATCGCAGATGTCATAACCTTGACGAGGAATGCCACGATCAATGAGTTCAAAACCCACTAATTTTCGTTGAACTCCCTCTGTCTTTTGTTTCCAAAGATAATCTTTATCAATGAAGTTCTTGTGTTCCACGAATTTGGTAATCCAGCCAAGACCTGCTTCGATTGGGGATGTGGTATCGTCAATCTCATGACCATAAAGGCAAAAACCCATTTCAAGGCGAAGGGTGTCGCGGGCACCAAGACCTATAGGAGCAATACCCTCTTCTTTACCAGCTTCAAAAACTGCGTTCCAAATTTTTTCAGCTACATCGTTAGGAAAATAAATTTCGCATCCTCCAGAACCAGTATAACCCGTAGTCGAAAGTAAGACATTTTCCACACCAGCTAGTTCAACATATTTCCAGGTGTAATAGGGCATATCGATGATAGGAGTTGTTGTCAATTTCTGCACAATTCGTAAGGCTAAAGGTCCTTGAATGGCTAGTTGGCTGGTCTCATCCGAAGCATTGATCAGATTTTTCCCGGGTTCAAGATTAAATTTTTTGGCTTGTTCAATAAGCCAATTCCAATCTTTGGTGATATTGGCAGCATTGACCACGAGAAGATAAGTTTCTTGGTCAATCCGATATACTAGTAAATCATCGACAATTCCTCCCTGGCCATTGGGAAGACAAGAATACTGAACTTTGCCATCGTATAAAACCGATACATCGTTGGAAGTAACATATTGAAGAAAATCAAGAGCTTTTTCACCCTTTACCCATATTTCTCCCATGTGAGAAACATCGAAAACTCCAGCTCTTTCGCGAACAATTTGATGTTCTTCAGTGATACTTGTATATTGAATGGGCATGTAAAATCCGGCAAATTCAACCATTTTAGCTCCTAATTTTTCGTGAACATGAGCAAGTGCTGTTTTTTTCATTTTTTTTACAAAAGTATGGATTTTGTTCATTTAGTTTACTTTTGCATATAAAATTCGCTTAAATGTTTTTTTTCAAATCATTTATACCCCGATGGGCATTATTTCTTTTTGATATTTTTATTGTTTTTTTTTCCATAGTCGTAGCTTATCTGAGTAGATTTAACTTCAATATACCTTCACAAGAATATCCATTAATTTACTATAGTGTTGTTCTGATTCTACTGATTCGAGCTTCTATGTTTGCTCTTTTCGGAACTTACCGGTATGTGGTACGTTACACCAGTACTCAAGATGCCTTGCTTATTGGACTTAGTCTTCTAACTGGTTCATTGCTCATGGCTTTACTTAATCTCATTTGGTATTATTTTTTTCACTTCAATTTAATCCCGTATTCCATCATTTTAATTGAATTCAACATCTCGCTAGTTTTTTTACTCGGATATCGTATCGTTCTTAAAATGGCATATTTAGAAAATAAAATCCCTACCAGAGAAAAACAATCAGTATTGATTTTTGGAGCAGGCGAAAGTGGTGTTATTGCTAAAAGAGCCATTGAAAGAGATGCAGGAACAAAATTTAAAATATTTGGTTTTTTAGATGAAGACAAAAAAAAGATTGGAAATAAAATTGAAGGTATTTTGGTATATCCTTTGGAAAAATTAAGCGAAATCCTTTCACATAATGAAATTAAATTCATTATCATTGCTATCCAAGATTTGAAACCAAGCAAAAAAAAATTAATTACAGAAATAGCTCTTCAACATAATACAAAAGTTCTTATCGTTCCTCCTATATCAACATGGATCAATGGAGAATTGTCCTTTAAGCAAATTAAAAAAATTCCCATCGAAGAATTGCTGGAGCGTGACGAAATAAAAATATCGAATGCTAAAGTCTATTTGGAATTAAATCGCAAAACCATACTCATCACTGGAGCTGCAGGTTCCATTGGCAGTGAACTCGTCCGGCAAGTTTTAAAATTTGATCCCAAACGTGTGGTATGTGTCGATATAGCTGAAACTCCCATGTTTTACCTTCAAGATGAGCTGAAAAAAAGTACAGCATTTCAAAAATGTGAGTTTATACTTGCGAACATCCTTGACGAAAATAAAATGTACTATATTTTTGAAAAATATCAACCCCATATTGTTTTTCATGCAGCAGCATACAAGCATGTTCCACTGATGGAAGAAGCTCCTTACGAAGCTTTTAAGGTAAATGTACTGGGTACTAAAATTATTGCTGACCTTGCGCTGAAGGTTAATGTAGAAAAATTTGTCTTCATTTCAACCGACAAGGCAGTAAATCCTGTGTCAGTTATGGGTGCTTCAAAGCGAATGGCTGAAATGTACATTCAAGCTCTTAACAACGCAGGAAAAACCCTTTTTATGTCTGTCCGATTTGGAAATGTTCTTGGTTCCAATGGTTCCGTCATACCGTTATTCAGGAAGCAAATTGAATCTGGAGGGCCTATAACCATAACTGATCCTGAAGCAACTCGTTATTTTATGACCATTCCAGAAGCGTGTTTATTAGTTCTCGAAGCAGTTACGATGGGAAAAGGAGGAGAAATTTTTATGTTGAACATGGGTGAACCTATAAAAATTATTGATCTTGCTAAAAAAATGATTAAACTCAGTGGTTTAGAACTTGGAAAGGACATTCAAATTCAGATTACTGGCCTTCGTCCTGGAGAAAAATTACATGAAGAATTATTAGCCGATAAAGAAAAATCCATACCCACCTATCATGAAAGCATAGTCATAGCACAACATCGTCAAACTGACCACGAACAAATTAAAAAGCATATTTCTGAACTTGAATATCTTCTTTCAGAATTAAATGAGCAACATATCTACAACAAAATACGGGAATGGATACCTGAATTTAATCAAAACAACGAAAGTCATAATAATTAATATTTGTTTTTACAAAAATTTCTATTTTTGCAATAATTGGAGAGGTGGGTGAGTGGCTGAAACCAACAGTTTGCTAAACTGTCGTACCTGTAAGGGTACCGGGGGTTCGAATCCCCCCCTCTCCGCAGGGCTTTAGTCCCTTTTTTTTTTCAAAAAAATATACTATGAAAAAATTGTTAGCTTTTCTATTCTTGTTTACGAGTTTTTCAGTTTTTCCTTGTACCAATTTCATTATTACCAAAGGGGCATCAACCGACGGGTCTGTCATTTTATCTTATTCTGCAGATAGTCACGTGTTGTATGGTGAACTATACTACTGGGCCCCGGGAGTTTATCCTGATGGAACGATGATGGACATTTATGAATGGGATACCGGGAAATACTTAGGTAAGATCAAGCAAGCCAAAAGAACTTATAATGTAGTAGGAAACATGAACGAATTTCAGTTAGCTATCGGTGAAACAACGTTTGGAGGGAGAAAAGAGCTTCATGAGCAACCCGGTGCTATTTTAGATTATGGAAGTCTAATTTATGTAACCCTCCAAAGAGCAAAAAATGCTAGAGAAGCTATTAAAATTATGGCAGAACTTGTTGAAGAGTATGGTTACGCAAGCAGTGGAGAATCTTTTTCAATTATAGACAAAAATGAAGCATGGATACTCGAAATGATAGGCAAAGGTCCTGGTGAAAAGGGTGCTGTTTGGGTTGCTGTGCGTATTCCTGATGGTTACATATCTGGGCATGCCAATCAGGCACGCATCCGTACATTCCCCTTAGCTGATGGAAAAAAATCCATCACCAACAAGCAATGGGATAAATTATTTAATCCAGCTATTGAATGTATTTATTCACATGATGTTATCGAATTTGCCAGAAAGAAAAAATTTTTTGAAGGAAAAGATAATGAATTTAGTTTTTCTGATACGTACAATCCATTAACTTTTGGAGGAGCTCGTTTTTGTGAAATTCGTGTTTGGAGTATGTTCCGTCAAGTAAACAAAGAGATGGACAAGTATCTAGACTATGTGCGTGGAGAAAATTTAAAAAATCGTATGCCTCTCTACATCAAACCTGATAGAAAAATTTCTGTTCGTGACGTGATGAATTTTATGCGCGATCATCTCGAAGGGACACCCTTTGATATGACTCAAGATATGGGTGCAGGGCCTTTTAAATGCCCTTACCGCTGGAGACCTTTGACTTTCAAAGTCGATGGTAAAGAATACCTCAATGAAAGAGCTACTGCTACTCAGCAGACTGGTTTTTGCTTTGTTGCTCAAGCCCGATCTTGGTTGCCTGACGAAATCGGTGGAGTTTACTGGTTTTCTGTAGATGACGTGGCAAGCACTGTATTTACACCAATATACTCATGTTCAAGACAAATTCCTGAAACTTACGCTGAAGGCAACGGTTCCATGATGCAGTGGAGTGATAATGCTGCTTTCTGGGTTTTTAATCAAGTATCTAATTGGGCATATACACGTTATAGTTACATTCATCCTGAAATCCAAGCAAAGCAAGATTCACTAGAAAACCTTTATTTACAG
The DNA here is from genome assembly GCA_026418905.1 of Bacteroidales bacterium. Classification (NCBI taxonomy): domain Bacteria; kingdom Pseudomonadati; phylum Bacteroidota; class Bacteroidia; order Bacteroidales; species Bacteroidales bacterium. The sequence goes on from JAOAAK010000029.1 coordinate 91,988, forward strand.
AGAGTAAAGCAAATGGATGAAAAAGCTCTGCAAATTTACTCACAGGATAAAATACAGGCGGTTAAGATTCTATCAGATTTTTCAGTGCAAAATGCTAATGAGTTGGTGTACTACTGGAAAAAGTTCTACCAGTATCTTTTCATGAAATATATGGACGGTAATATTAAGACTCCCGTCCCAGGTGAAAAAAACCCCAAAGTTAATCAACCTGGTTATGGTGAAGATTGGTACAGAAGAATTATAAGAGAAACTGGAGATAAATTGAAAGTTTTGGGTTCAGATGAATAAGAAATGTTTTATGATTTTTTAAAAAAGATTTAATTTGCAAAAAAATTGAAAACAATAATATCGTTATGAAAAGATACATCAATTTTATTTTGATTGGTACAATCTTGTGGGCATTTACCTTAAATGCTCAACAAAGACACGAAAAAAAGTACACTCCGCGAGATAATCAAACTACAACTACTCCCAAAAAACTTGCAGCTGGAGCACTTGAATATTACGAATTGGTAAGAGGAACGCCCACTCCCGAGCTTATTTGGAATGCTCATAAGCAAGCCGACTTACTCAATTCTTCTAAATCTCTCACTTGGAATGAACTGGGGCCAAATAATAAAGCAGGACGAACACGTGCTATTTTAATAGACAGAAACAATCCAAATATCATTTATGCTGGAGGTGTATCTGGAGGTTTGTGGCGATCGACCGATGGTGGAGCCAGTTGGACTTTAATTTTCCCCACTGCAGAAAATTACGCCATTTCTGCTTTAGCACAAGATATTAATGGTATTATCTATGTGGGAACTGGAGAGGGCTTTGGTGTAGTTTCAGGTTCTGCAAATGGCGGAACAAGTTTTATCGGAAATGGTATTTACAAATCCACCGATGCAACTGGAACATCTTTTGTACATCTATCTTCCACAACTCCAACATCACTTACTTCTCCATGGATTTATGTTAACGAACTAGCTACCAGCACTAATTCTACTCGTATTTATGCAGCCACATATAAAGGTCTTTATAAAAGTGATGACGGTGGGCAAACATGGGAAAATATAGTATATTATCCAGGTTCTTCGCCTTACGTAGCTGAAGCTCAAGACGTAGAAGTAGCTTCGAACGGGTATGTTTATGCTGTCGTAGGGGGTAAAATTTTCTTTTCTACTAGTGGAGACGTAAACACCTTTTCTAACATTACTATTCCAAATCTTGGAAATTCCAGCCGAATTGAAATAGCTGTGGCTCCTTCCGATCCCAATTACGTGTATGCAGTAGTTGCCGCAACCAATGGTAGCCTTAAAGGGGTTTATCGCACGACTGATGCTGGTACTACATGGGAACTCATAGGCCCTGGGGGAAGTCAAAATTTTAATCTTTTCGGTAGTAATAACCAAGGCCGGTGGGATAATACTGTTGTGGTATATCCCAACAATAAAAACAAGATTCTTGTTGGTGGCATTGATTTATGGGTATATGAATACAATGGGAACTGGATTCAAAAGACATTGTGGTACTTATCTGAAGCCAGTCCTTATTATCTTCATGCAGACCATCACGATATTAAGTTTCATCCTACCAACCCCAACATTGTATATCATGCTAGCGATGGGGGTGTAAGTATAAGCACAGATGGTGGTAACACATGGCAAACAAGAAATCGAAATTACTCAACCATTCAGTTCTATTATCTTACAGCTAATTGCTTTAATCAGCTACTTGGTGGCACACAAGATAACGGCACTTTATTGATGCCTAATTATCCTTCAAATACAAAGCAAGCATTTGATTATATAGGTGGAGATGGTGGGTGGGCAGCAATGTCTTACATCAACCCAGAAGTTATCGTGGGTACCATGTATTACGGAGATGCCTATCGGGATGATGAATTTGGAACCAATCCTCGTTCTATTTACGATACCAAACTGTCTAATATTAGCCCTAAACCAGGTAATCCTGGTTATGCTTCGTTTGTAACACCCCTTCTCCTAGATGAAAAACTCTGGGATTTTTATAGTCAAGACAGTGTTTATTTCAAAGCTGATACTAATTACCATGCGGGTGATACAGTGACAGTCAAAAGTAAAAATAATAACTATCCTTTTCCTTATGTTTTACCAATATCCCTTAATGCGGGGGATAGTATACTAGTACAGGACATAGTGACTGCTCGTTTCTATATTGGTTTAAAAAATGCTGTCTGGATGACCAAAGAAATACATAATTTTGGACGTGCACCTAAATGGATACAAATTGCTTCTGTATCAGGTTATCCTCAAAGTATGGCCATAAGTAGTGATGGAAATTACTTGTTCGTAGGTACTTCTGAAGGTAAGTTATATCGAATTTCGAACTTACTTTTCGTGAAAGATTCTATTAATGGGGATATTAGCAGTCCTTATTGCGTAGTAGAAACTAAAGAAATTGCTTCCCATACCAATAGAGCCATTACTTCTATTGCCTCAGATCCATCCGATCCAAATAAACTATTATATACACTCGGTAAATACGGTGAAAATCAGTATGTATTCTATTCTACTAATGCATTGAGTCAAACCCCAACTTTCACCAATAAAACAGGAAATCTTCCTAAGATGCCAGTGTACGCAAGTTTGATCGAAATGCATAACAGCAATTATGTTATGTTGGGTACAGAATTAGGAGTTTTTGTCACCACTAACATCAATGCTTCTTCTCCTACTTGGGAAGAAGCCAACAATGGTTTAGGTCGAGTTCCTGTTTATTCCCTTAAACAGCAGACATGGAACTATCCTGGTGCAACCAATTACGGAGTTATTTATGCTGGAACCCATGGTCGTGGCGCTTTCAAATGTGAACAGTTCGTTTCTCTTAATGACCAACCTACCCAAATCTCTCCTGATGTTTTAACCATCTTTCCTAATCCAGCACATGAAAACGTAAGAATTTCATTTCCTACCTCTGAAGAAACCATCGTGGAAGTTATCACTTATAACGTGACAGGCCAACTAGTCATGAATAAAATATTTAGAACAGGGGCCGGGAACACAATGATACTATTACCCGTGAATCACTTACCTGAGGGTTTATACACCGTGCAAATTAAGATCAAAGGAAAAACTTTGACTGGTAAATTCGTTAAAAATTAAAAAATGATTCATATGAAACTTTTGCATTTTTTCATAGGAATTGGTTTTGTTCTATTTGTAACTGCACAGGAAAAAACCTACGCTCCAACTCTGGCATCTCCTGCCAATGGTGCTACAAATATCCATCCATCAGTATTGTTGGACTGGAACCCTGTAGCAGCAGCCATGAAATACGAATTGTGGATCGACACTTCTTCTACTTTTATATCTCCCCTCAAATTTTCTACTACTAACACAGCCCTGACGGTTACCAATTTATTATTTAACACAACCTATTTTTGGAAAGTTAGAGCAATCTCTATAAATAACGACACATCAGCTTGGTCAACTACTTGGTCATTGTCAACCTTGAGCAAACCTACTCTTAAATATCCCTCATTGGGTTCTAAGCCACCTCACATAGTGACAAATTTATCATGGAATGCCATCAGCGGCGCTACTGGTTATATTTATCAGATAGACACCTCTCTTTCTTTCTCTAGCCCCCTTCTCATAGAAGGAACATCTACTTCCCCATCAGCGGTTGTACACCTATTGCGGTATGGTCAAAGCTACTCATGGCGTGTAAAGGCATACCATTCCTTAGATACATCAGATTGGGCTAATGCATTCTCATTCAAAACACGTGATTCCGTACCCATTCTCATTCCAGTCAACGGAAGCAATTCAGTTACACCTATTAATGCTTGCAAGGTTAAATCCATTTTAGGTACAAAAAAATATGAGTTCTGGGTTGATAATAGCAATACTTTTCCAAATCCCTTTATTTTTTATTGGGACAGCACTAAAATTAAAATCAGTTCAGGAGATACAGTAGCAGAATATGTGCTCGATACCATTCCTTTTGATTCTAAGTACATGAAATTTAGATGTATTAGCAAATTTGATACCAGTAAATGGTCTAATGTTATTTCATTCAATACAGTGAACAAAGTCGTCTTGAAATCTCCTGCTGACGGATCCACTAATGTTGCTTGCAACACATCACTTTCATGGAAGACCTTACCCGGCTGTGTTAAATATATACTTGAATTTGATACACTTTCAACGTTCTCAACTTCAACTACGATTACCATCAGTGATACTAATTATACAGGACCTGCCTCTGGTTATCTTAAAAAACTAAAAACATATTATTGGCGTGTTTGGGGTATTACATTGAATGATACCACACCACAGTTTAATGTATGGTCCTTTACAACTGGTTTTGGTGTTGGTTTTGATGAAAACAAACAAATTTCTTTTTCTTTATACCCAAATCCTACTTCAGATTTCATAAATTTGGCCCATTCTGGTGATCAAATTATAGAAATCATGATTAGAGATGTTTTGGGCAACGTTGTGCAAACTTTTTCACCTCAAGAAAACAATAATATACAAAAAATCAACCTGTCCAGCTTGACCAGAGGAATTTATTTTCTAGAAATTAGGGGTCAAAAGGGCATATATCAATTAAAATTCACCAAACAATGAGAAATTCTTAAAATGAGCCGCTTTGTGCGGCTTATTTTTTATCCATGGAAAAGCATCAGTACTTATTGTTTAAACGCATTTATCAAGGAGAAAATGAAACATTGGATTTTAAATTTTCAATAGCTGATGGTCCTAAAATCGCACGCACCATTTCTGCTTTTGCAAACACACAAGGGGGATCCATACTTGTTGGAGTAAAAGATAACGGCAAAATTGGTGGTATTCGTTCGGAAGAAGACATCTATTATGCTCAGCATATAGCAGAACATTTCTGTAATCCCCCTGTTCCTATTGAAACTATTCTCTACGAATTGGAAAAAAAAGAAATACTTGAATTAATTATACCCCCATTGGCCGATGTTCAATTAACTCGTGCTCCCAATGAAGAAGGCCAATATGTTGCCTATCTACGATATCGATCCTCCAATCATGTAGCTGGTCCTATTTATGAACGCATATGGGAAAAAAGTCGTAGCTCTTACATTAATAATATCACGCTTTTGCCTTCTCATTTAGAACTTCTGAATTTTTTTGAAAAAAAAGCTCAAGCATTTTTTCTTGAAGAAATTTTAGAATCAGTTTCTTTTTCCCGATCTGCTACAATAAAAATCCTTGAATCTTTGATTTTATCTGGTTTTGTTGAGTTTTACCTTACCGATGAAGGAATGAAATATAAGCGAACCACATTACAAAATGATAAAAAATTATAACTTTGTTTTCCAACTGCGGATGTGGCGTAATTGGTAGCCGCGCCAGACTTAGGATCTGGTGCCGAAAGGCGTGTGGGTTCGAGTCCCTCCATCCGCACCATTAATTTATATCTATGAAGTACGAACTTAAAACTGATCCAGAATTTTTGCACGTTGCCATCATGGATGTTACCGTAGAAGCCAATGATTATAGCGAAGAAGTTGAAAAACAACTTAAAAAATATAAGCAACAATATGTTCTACCTGGTTTCCGTCCAGGACATGTGCCTATGACCATCATCCGAAAAAGATTCTATTCATCAACTGTTCTTTCTCAATCGACTCAACTGGTAGAGGATAAGATTTTTGATTTTATTAAAGAAAATAATATCCAATATTTTTATTATCCCATTCTAACACATGTGCCTTCGCTAGAATCGATCAGCTCTGAAAAAGAATCTCCTGTTCTTACATTTACTTTTAAAATCCCTTTAATTCCTGCAGAGAATTTACCACTTAACGAAATCGTTTTACCTGAATACTACCATATCCTCGTTACCGAAGAAAACATTAACGAAGAAGTAGTGAGATGGCAAAAAGAATTTGGTAAGCTTATTACATCAAGACCCGTCCAAGAAGACAGCATAGTATTCATCCAAATCAAAGTACCAGAACATTTGCCTCTTGCTTCAAAACAAGCTTATCTGATGCCTCTTGTCAGTAAAGCTTCAGCTCCCCAACTCATACAACTACTGAAAGACAAAGAGAAGGGAACTACCGAAACCTTGAAAGTTAAGGAGATGTTCTCTAATCTACAGGAAGCTGAGCCTATACTACGTGTAAAAGAAAACGACCTTGCTCAGTTGTGGGAAGAACAGGTAGATTTGACCATCATGGAAACTTATGTCCAAGAACCTGCTCCTATCAATGCCGATTTGTTCAATAAGGTATTCCCAAATGAAAATATTGAGACAGAAGAAGCTTTCAGAAATAGAATCTTATCATCTCTGAATTTTCATTATCAGAGAGAAGCCAATTATCATTTTGTCCAAACTCTTATTTCTACCATATTGCCAACATATCCCATCCATTATTCAGATGAAATTTACTACCATTTGTATGAAAGCATAACAAAAAAACAATCCAATGGAGAATTGAACGAAGAAATAAAGAAGGCTTTCAATAAAATCGTTATAGAAGAAAAATTAATAGCTGAACTTAATTTGACCGTTGAAGACCATCACATCAAAGATTATATTGCTCGTTATTTTATGCTCAACAAAGAACAGGAGGACTTTGAGAGAAAAATACAAACGATCATGTATAGCCTTCAGCAAGACAATAAAACGTATAAAAATTTGCTCGATGATGTCAAGCATGAACTATTGGTAAAGAAATTTATGGAAAAATACCCTGTTATTTCCAAGGAAATCAACATCAAGGAATTTCATCACATTTTACAATCCCAAAACCACAAATCATGAAAAGAGATGAATTTTATTCATTTGCCGTAAAACATAGAGGTATCAATTCACTAGTAATGGATGACTATATGCGAATCACGAGTGGCTATATAAGTCCTACTATCATTGAAGAACGTCAGCTCAATGTGGCAACCATGGACGTCTTTTCCAGACTTATGATGGACAGAATCATATTTTTGGGAGTACCCATAGACGATTATGTTGCCAATATTGTTGAAGCTCAATTGCTGTTTTTGGAATCTACTGATGCTGAAAAGGACATTTATCTCTATTTGAACACGCCAGGGGGTTCTGTTTACGCTGGTTTAGGGATATACGACACCATGCAATATGTAGCGCCCCGAATAGCTACCATATGCACCGGTATAGCTGCTTCCATGGGAGCTGTTCTTCTTTGTGCAGGAACGAAAGGTATGCGCTCAGCTCTTCCTCATAGTCGTATTATGATTCATCAGCCCATGGGAGGAGCTGAAGGGCAAGCCACGGATATCGAAATTGTAGCAAGAGAAATTAAAAAGCTTAAAGATGAATTGTATCAAATCATCTCACTCCACACCGGTCAACCTTTTGAAAAAGTAGAAAAAGACGGTGATCGCGACTATTGGATGCGCGCTGACGAAGCTCTAGAATATGGTATGATTGATGAAATACTCGTACGTGATAAAAACAAAAAATGACAAGTAAATTAAATGTTTGCTCTTTTTGTGGAAGATCTGCTAAGGAAGTACAAGCATTGATTACAGGTATCAATGTTGCTATCTGTAATCACTGTATTGAACAAGCTCACGATATTTTGCAACATGACCTTAAGCTTCAAAAGCCAAAGAAATTCAACTTACAAGTTAAAATTCCAAAAGAAATTTATGAGTTTTTAAATCAGTATGTAGTAGGTCAAGAGTATGCCAAAAAAATTCTTTCAGTTGCTGTATACAACCATTACAAAAGAATTTTAAATCCAAACCAAGACGTTGAAATTGAAAAAAGTAATATTGTACTCGTAGGTGAAACAGGTACTGGGAAAACTTTATTAGCACGGACTATTGCAAAATTTCTTGACGTACCTTTTGCCATTGCTGATGCCACAGCACTCACTGAAGCAGGTTACGTAGGAGAAGATGTAGAAAATATTCTCACCCGACTTCTTCAGGCCTCTAATTACGATGTAGAAGCAGCAGAAAAAGGTATTGTTTTTATTGATGAAATCGATAAAATTGCACGAAAAAGTGACAATCCTAGTATTACTCGAGATGTAAGTGGCGAAGGTGTACAACAAGCATTGCTAAAAATGCTTGAAGGATCAATTGTGAACGTTCCTCCTCAGGGTGGCAGAAAGCATCCCGAACAGCACATGATTCAGGTTAATACACAAAACATACTTTTCATATGTGGTGGTGCTTTTGAAGGAATTGAAAAAATTATCGCACGTCGTTTACAGACTTCTACCATTGGCTTTAAGGGCGAAACCATCAACAAACCAATTAAACAACATCTCATTCAACACATCACTAGTGAAGACTTGCGAAAATTTGGTCTTATTCCAGAATTAGTTGGCCGGCTTCCTGTCATCGCCTACCTTGAGCCATTGAACAAAAAAACATTAAAGCGGATCCTTCTTGAACCTAAAAACGCACTTATAAAGCAATACAAAGCCCTTCTCAAGTTAGACAATATAGAACTTGAATTTGAACCAAAAGCCATTGATTGTATTGCAGAATATGCTCTTAGCAGCAAACTAGGGGCTCGTGGTCTTCGTTCGATTCTTGAGAAAGTCATGACAGACATTATGTTTGAATATCCATCCCAGCATAAAGAATATATTCTGATTACAGCTAAATATGTCAAAGAAAAAATTGAAGAAGTAAGTGAAACTAAAACCTTAACCAAAGCATCATGAAAATGATATATACCTTATGAATATTTACTTTCGCATATTATTTTTGAGTTTTTTATTATGTTTTATGTCGTTGCATGTTTATTCACAAGAACCCAAAGGCATTTTAACCAGAGCTATCATTTACGAAGGTGATACCATACCTCTTTTCTGGTTACCTACGGTAAAAATCTATGGAACTCGTATTTTTAAAAATAAAACAGAAGCTATTGAATATACCCGACTTGTGCGAAATGTGAAAAAAGTATACCCCCTTGCCAAACTTGTAGGAACCAAGGTCAACGAAATTAATGCCTATTTAAATACCATCCCCAACGAAAGAGTAAGAAAAAAAGAACTCAATCGACTTGAGAAAGAACTCAGAGATCAATATCAAGATCAGGTGATGGCTCTCACTTTTAGTCAAGGTAAAATTCTTATTAAACTCATATACAGAGAAACTTCTCGAACAACTTATCATCTTATAGAAGATTACCGTGGCAGCATTGTAGCTTTTTTTTGGCAATCGTTCGCAAAACTTTTTGGCTATGATTTAAAAGTAACTTATGATCCTAACGGTCGTGACCGTGAAATAGAAAACATTGTCATTCTCATTGAAGATGGAAAATTATAATATGAAAAAAAAAGACTTGACTTGAAAAGAAATTCATTGCAAACCCTTTGTTTTTCAAAATAATATATTAATTTTGCAAACTCAAAAAAATAATTATGAGCATTTCAAAAGAAGAAAAACAATTGCTGATTGAACAGTTCGGAAAAAAACCTGGCGATTGTGGTTCACCAGAAGTTCAAATTGCCATTTTTACACAAAGAATCAAAGAACTCACTGAGCACCTGAAAAACAATAAAAAGGATTTTGTCACAGAAAGAAGCCTTTTAAAACTAGTAGGTAAAAGAAAAAGATTACTTCAGTATCTCAAGGACAAAGATATTGAAAGATATAGGGATATTGTTAAAAAATTGAACTTGCGTAAATAAATTTCTTTGCAGGTTCGGAAAAAGTAGCATGATCTTATGGAAGGCATTCGCGAAGAGATTGAATGGTATGATGGACGAAAAATCATTATAGAAACAGGCTTACTTGCCCGCCAAGCAGATGGTGCAGCAATGGTGAAAGTTGGTGACACGATGATATTTGCTACTGCTGTAGCTAAAGATGAACCTGTTGAAGGTGTTGACTTTATGCCTCTTACTGTTGAATACCAAGAAAAATATGCTTCAACAGGTCGTTTTCCTGGTGGCTTTATTAAAAGAGAAACCAAACCCAGCGAACATGAAATTCTAATTGCTCGACTTGTAGATAGGGCCCTACGTCCACTTTTTCCTGAAGATTTTAGAGCAGAAACTCAAGTGTTAATATATCTTGTATCGGCCGACAAGAACACACCCCCTGATGCATACGCAGCTCTTGCTGCCTCTACCGCTCTCATTGTTTCAGACATACCCTTTACCACTCCTATTTCTGAAGTGAGAGTAGCTAAAATTAATGAAAAATATGTAATCAATCCTTCTTTTAGTGAGCTAGAAAATGCTACTCTCGATATTATCGTAGGTGGAAACTACGACGATATTAACATGGTCGAAGGTGAAATGAAAGAAGTTAGTGAAGAAGAACTTCTTGAAGCTCTCAAAATTGCCCATCAAGCCATCAAAATCCAAATAGAAGCCCAAAAGCGACTGGCTGAAAAAGTTGATAAAGCTAGAAATAAAAGAACTTATCACCATGTCGAACAAGATGAAGAGTTAAAAAAACAAATTGAAGATTATTGTTATCCCAAAATTTATACTATATCCAAACAGTTTATCTCTTCAAAAAAAGAAAGAAAAAAAGCATTTGCTGCTATTTTAGATGAATTTCTTCTATCAATCCCCGAAGAAATCAGAGAATCCAAAAAAAGCTTAGCTGCTCGATATTTTCATGACATTCAGCGAAAAGCTATGCGGGATCTAATCCTGAATGAAAAAGTTAGAATTGATGGAAGAAAGCTTGATGAAATCAGACCTATTTGGTGTGCAGTAGATTACTTGCCTTCAGCTCACGGAAGTTCTCTTTTTACACGAGGAGAAACCCAAAGCTTAACAACAGTAACTTTAGGAACTAAACTTGACGAACAAACTATAGACGGAGCCGTTATTGAAGGATCTAGTAAATTCATCTTACATTACAATTTTCCTCCATTTTCTACCGGTGAAGTTAAGCCCATCCGTGGAACTTCCAGACGTGAAATAGGTCATGGCAATTTAGCTCAGAGAGCTTTAAAAAATATGATCGTTTGGGACGATGATAATCCTTATACTATCAGGGTAGTTAGTGATATTCTTGAATCCAACGGTAGTTCATCCATGGCTACCGTATGTGCTGGCTCATTGGCTCTCATGGATGCTGGCGTAAAAATTAAAAAAGCTGTTGCCGGCATTGCGATGGGACTTATAATGGACAATGAAACAAATAGATACGCCATACTTAGCGACATTCTCGGGGACGAAGATCATTTAGGAGACATGGATTTTAAAGTAGCAGGTACTGTTGACGGCATTACCGCTTGTCAGATGGATATTAAGATCAAAGGATTATCTTATCAAATTCTTGCTGAAGCATTGCAACAAGCAAAAAAAGGCCGTCTTCATATCTTAAGCATAATGAACAAAGTCATTTCAGCTCCACGTGAAGATTATAAGCCTCATGCTCCTCGTGTTGTCCGCATCAAAATACCACGAGACATGATAGGTGCTGTAATCGGTCCGGGCGGTAAAATTATCCAAGATCTACAACGTGAAACCGAAACTACCATTGTTATCGAAGAACAAGGAGATTACGGGTTGGTTGAAATTTATGCAACCAACCGCGAAAATATGGAAAAAGCAAAGGATGAAATTCAACGCATTGCAGCTATTCCTGAAATAGGCAAGGTTTACGATGCTGTAGTAAAATCTATACAGCCATACGGAGTTTTCGTAGAAATTTTACCAGGAAAAGCTGGTTTGTTACACATTTCTGAATTTGATTGGAAAAAAGTCACTAATGTTCGAGACTACTTCAATGTAGGGGACAAAGTTAAAGTAAAACTCATTGACATTGAAGAAAAAACAGGAAAACTTAAACTCTCGAGAAAAGCCATTTTACCAAAAAATCAATCATAATTTGCAACATTTATTTATGGTTTAAGAGTATAAAGGGTAAAACATATGAGTATGAGACAACTAAAAATAAGTAAACAAGTTACTAATCGAGAAACCGCATCACTGGATAAATATTTGCAAGAAATTGGTCGGGAAGAACTCATTACAGCCAACGATGAAGTCATTCTTGCACAACGGATACGTCAAGGTGACAGGCAAGCCTTAGAAAAATTGGTTCGTGCTAACTTGCGTTTTGTTGTATCTGTTGCCAAGCAATACCAAAACCAAGGGCTCAGTTTACCAGATTTAATCAATGAAGGGAATTTAGGACTCATTAAAGCTGCTGAGCGATTTGATGAAACTCGTGGATTCAAATTTATTTCATATGCTGTTTGGTGGATTCGACAATCTATTTTGCAAGCATTGGCAGAACAAAGTCGTATTGTACGCCTACCACTTAATAAAATCGGCACTATCAACAAAGTCAACAAAGCATACGCTCTTTTAGAACAGAAATATGAACGTGAACCTTATGCTGAAGAGTTGTCCGAAGTACTAGATATGGCAGAACATGAAATCAAAGAAAGTCTTCGCCACACAGGACGTCATGTTTCCATGGATGCCCCAGTAACTACTGAAGAAGACACTAATCTTTACGACCTTTACATAAGTCCAGATGAAAATGATCGCCCTGATAAAAATCTTTACATCGAATCGTTACGCATAGAAATTCGTCGTGCAATGAGTACGTTAACTCACAGAGAACGTGAGGTATTAAAATATTATTACGGTTTGGATGGTGCTCCACAACTTACTATGGATGAAATTGGTAACAAGTTTGGTTTAACACGTGAACGGGTTCGCCAAATCAAGGAAAAAGCTATCCGTCGCTTAAAAAATGGCAATAAAAGCAAAAATCTGAAAACATATCTTGGATAATTTAACGCTTCCCTCATCCGTTGAAAGATTCATAAAAAAACACCATGTTTTAACTTTATCAACTTCATTAAACGAAGAACCATGGGTTGCTCATTGTTATTACGCTTTTGAACCAAAAAATATTTCCCTAATTATAGCAAGCGATTTAAACACTATTCATGGGCAACACATGTTGAAGAATCCTTCTGTTTCCGTGGGTATTGCCCTTGAAACCCGGATAATAAAAAAAATTCAAGGTGTGCAAATCAAAGCTTATGCTCATTTGCTTAAAAATGAAGAACTGACATATGCTAAATTAATTTATTTCAAGCGTTTTCCAGAAGCTTTACTTTATCCCCCCTCTACTTTTTGGAGATTGGATATCATGAGCGTCAAAATGACAGATAATCGTTTTGGACTAGGAAATAAACTGATTTGGGAACGTTGATCCATCTTTAACTAAAATCAATTAATAATTTTGTCGGTTTAAAAATACCTCCTTTTGTTAAAAATTTCTCCTCATATCATAAAAGATTTAAATTAACTTTGCCATCCCTTGCATGAGATGAAGATTTTTATAAAAAATTGTTTTTTATCAAAAAAATAATGTAATATGGAAGAAAATATTTTAACATCGACTAAAAACAAAACTTTATCTTTTACCAGAATGAAAGGCCATGACGACATGAATAAAAACAAAAAAATCTATACATTCGAAGAAGCACTAGCTAAAGCAATTGAATATTTTCATGGTGATCAGTTAGCTGCCAGTGTGTGGGTAAATAAATATGCCTTAAAGGACAGTGAAGGAAATATTTACGAATCTACACCCGACGAAATGCACTGGCGAATCGCACGAGAAATCCATCGAATTGAAAAAAAATATCCTCACCCATTGTCTGTGGAAGAAATTTATGAAGTTCTTAAAGATTTTAAATACATCATTCCTCAAGGCAGTCCAATGGCAGGGATTGGAAATCCTTTCCAAGTAGTAAGCCTTTCTAATTGTTTTGTCATCGGATATGAAAATGCTGATTCATACGGAGGAATTTTAAAAATAGATGAAGAACAGGTGCAATTGATGAAACGAAGGGGTGGTGTTGGTCATGATTTGAGTCACATTCGCCCAAAAGGTTCGCCTGTTAAAAACAGTGCACTAACTTCAACCGGTGTGGTTCCTTTTATGGAACGTTACAGCAATTCTACTCGCGAAGTAGCCCAAGATGGTCGCCGTGGAGCTTTGATGCTGACCATTTCTATTAAACATCCAGATGCCGAAAGTTTCATTGATGCTAAAGTTGAACAAGGTAAAATTACCGGAGCTAATATTTCAGTTAAAATTGATGATGAATTCATGCGTGCAGTTCTAAATGATACTGAATACATCCAAAAATATCCTATCGACAGCAATAACCCTAAATTCACGCGAACCATTCGTGCCATAGAGTTATGGAAAAAAATTATTCATAATGCATGGAAATCTGCTGAACCGGGGATTCTTTTCTGGGATACTATCATCCGTGAATCTATACCTGATTGTTACGCTGATTTGGGTTTTAAGACAGTATCTACAAACCCTTGTGGAGAAATTCCTCTCTGCCCATACGATAGTTGCCGCTTGCTTGCTATAAACTTATACAGTTACGTTGAAAAACCCTTTACTTCAAACGCATACTTCAATTTTACTTTGTTTAAAAAACACGTTGCTCTCGCACAACGTATCATGGATGACATTATCGACCTCGAACTTGAAAAAATCGACGCCATTCTGCAAAAGATTGATAGTGACCCTGAGCCAGATGAACTTAAACAAACAGAACGTAATCTTTGGCTAAAAATTAAAGATAAAGCCATTCAAGGACGGCGAACTGGTATTGGCGTAACAGCAGAAGGAGATATGTTAGCAGCACTGGGCTTGCGTTATGGATCTGATGCTGCTATTGCTTTTAGTGAAAAAGTTCACAAAACCCTTGCTGTCGAAGCTTATCGCTCAAGCATTATGCTCGCAGCTGAAAGAGGTCCCTTCCCCATCTTTGACTTTGAACGTGAAAAAAACAATCCATTTCTCAATAGGTTATTCGATGCCGACCCATCTCTGAAAGAGGTCATGCAAAAATATGGTAGGAGAAATATCTCCTTGCTAACGATAGCCCCAACAGGTAGTGTAAGCATATTAACTCAAACTACCAGTGGTATTGAACCTGTTTTTCTTCCAGTCTACACAAGACGGCGCAAAGTAAATCCCAATGATAAAAATGTCCGCATTACATTTACCGATGAAGTTGGGGATCATTGGGAAGAATATTTGGTTTTTCATCCTAAATTTCTAACTTGGCTACAAGTAAATAACTATGACGTAGAAAAAATTAAACAGAATTTTTCACCTGAATTGATTAAAGAATTGATTGAAAAATCACCTTATCATCAGGCTACAGCTGCAGATGTAGATTGGGTAGCTAAAGTAAAAATGCAAGGTGTTATTCAGAAATGGGTCGATCATAGCATCAGTGTAACCATCAATCTTCCTGAACATGTTAGTGAAGAACTTGTTGACACATTATACAGAACTGCATGGGAAAGTGGATGCAAAGGAGTAACTGTTTACCGTGAAGGTTCACGCAGCGGCGTACTTGTAAGTTCTAGTAAAAAACAAGAAGACGCTTTTATTGAAACCAAAGCACCAAAAAGGCCAAAAAAATTGGAAGCTGCTGTTGTTCGTTTTCTGAATGAAAACGAAGAGTGGATTGCTGTTGTTGGATTGCTTAACAACAGACCTTACGAAATTTTTACGGGTAAAGCCGATAATTTTATCATCCCCACCTACGTAAAAAATGGTTGGGTCATCAAAGAAAAAAAACCAGGAGAGAAAGCTCGTTACGATTTTGAATACATTGACAAAGATGGATATCTCATTACGATGAGGGGACTTTCAAGAACATTCAAACCTGAATATTGGAATTATGCCAAGCTCATTTCTGGTGTATTACGACATGGTATGCCTTTGCCAAAGGTAATCGATCTTGTGGAAAACCTTCGCTTCGACAACGAAAGCATCAATACTTGGCGAACAGGTGTTGTTCGAGCTCTTAAACAATTTATACCCAACGGCACCAAAGCTAAAGGATCCTGCCCTCAGTGTGGTCAAGAAACACTTGCTTATCAAGAAGGATGCTTGACTTGTTCAAGTTGTGGCTATTCAAAATGTGGCTAAAAATTTAATCTATTTTTTAAAATTTCCTGAGTTCTTTCTTTTTACCTTTGCAAGAATCATCTACATAAGATGGATTATTTTCATCAGATTTTTTCCGTGTCTTGGATTGATGTCTTTGATATATTGCTGGTTTCGCTTTTAATTTATCAAATTTTTAAGATATTTAAAGATACTAATGCTATCAAGATACTTCTTGGCATCACTGTTCTTTACCTTACATGGAAAATTGTTTCTTTTCTTGGTTTTAATTTGCTTGGAGAAATTATTGGAAATTTCATCAATGTTGGTGTTCTTCTTCTTATCATTGTCTTTCAACCAGAAATACGAAAATTTTTACTTTACATGGGATCTCAGACTTTTATTTCTCGTCACCGAGGCAAATTCCTTTTTTGGCACTATAATAAACCCTCATCTTTCAATTTAAACGTAGAGGAAATCGTAGACGCATGTGCATCAATGTCATCTCAAAAGATAGGAGCTCTAATCGTACTGACCCGTCATGCTCCACTGATGGATGTCATCCTCACTGGTTATATGTTTGATGCAGAAATTAAGAGCTTACTTTTACAAAGCATTTTTTTCAAAAATTCACCACTTCATGATGGTGCCGTGGTAATCCGAAATAATAAAATTATAGCAGCTCGTTGTACATTACCTCTTCCTACGGATACACCACTTACCAATCAATGGGGAATGAGACATCGTGCAGCCATTGGTGTAACTGAAAACTCCGACGCTCTGGCGATTGTGGTATCGGAACAAACCGGTAATATCTCCTTGGCTGCAAACGGTCAACTTCACCCTGTCATTTCTGTTCAACAATTAAAGGATTTACTACATTTGTATTACGCTTAAAAAATGAGTAAAATTGTTCATCTATACGTTGAAAGTCTTGCATCGGAAGGATATGGAATTGCCTACTTGGATGGCAAGGTGACTTTCATACCTTTCACCGCTCCTGGTGATGAAGTTGAAGCAGAACTTATACAAATCAAAAGAAATTACAATTATGCTCAATTTTTAAAAATTGTAAAACCATCTTCGATACGTATTGAGCCTTTATGTCAGCATTTTGGAACGTGTGGTGGATGTAAGTGGCAACATCTTTCTTACAAGACACAATTAGAATGGAAACAACAATTTGTCGTGGATGCTTTTGAAAGAATTGCAAAAATTATCCCTCATGAAACATACCCTATCGTTCCCTCCCATCAACCATTTTATTACCGCAACAAAATGGAATTCAGTTTTTCTCCGAGCGATTCATGTCCAGAAAAACCAGTTCTTGGTTTCCATTTACCAGGAAAATTTAATCGTGTTTTTCACGTCGAAAAATGTTTTCTTCAAAACGATTTTCATAATGTCCTTCGACACCATCTTTATGAAATTATCTTGTCTTTAAATTTAAGTCCTTACAACAGAAAAACACACGAGGGTTTTTTACGCAATCTAATTATTCGAAAAAACTCGAAAGATGAATGGATGATTATCTTAGTTGTAACTGAAGATAAAAAAGAGATTATTCATCACATCTTTGAAAAAATCATTCCTTTATTTCCTCAAGTAATATCTTGGAATTACGTGGTAAACCAGAAAAAAAACGATTCTTTGCACGATTTAGACCCAATTCTTTTTTACGGGATGCCCTATTTGGAAGAAACCATTTTGCAAATTCAATTTAAAATTAGACCTCTCTCGTTTTTTCAGGTCAATAAGAACCAAGCAGAAAAATTGTATAGTAAGGTTGTTCAATGGGGAGCTTTCAAAAAGGAAGATGTGGTGTATGACCTTTACACGGGAACTGGGACAATTGCTCTTTCCATTTCTCCATTCGTAAAAAAAGTTATCGGAATAGACAACTCTTCGCAGGCTATTCAAGATGCTCAAGAAAATGCCCGGAATAACTCTGTTTGTAATTCTGTGTTTGTCTTTTCAGATGTCGCTAAAGGTTTTAACGATTCTTTGATTGAAGAACATGGTCGTCCAAATGTAGTTATCCTTGATCCTCCACGAAGCGGTGTGCACCCACAAGTAATTAAGCAACTATTAAAAAAACGACCTGAACGGATTATATATGTGAGTTGCAACCCTGGCACACAAGCTAGAGATATTAGCATGCTCTCCGAACTTTACGAATTGCATAAAATTCAACCTTTTGACATGTTTCCACAAACGGCACATGTAGAAAATATAGCTTTATTAATTCTCAAAAACTCTTCTGTTTCCACTCCTCAATAATTACTTCCTAATTTTTGTCGGTATTGATCGTCTTTACAACTATATTTAAAAAAATTTATAGTTTTTCTCCACAAATTTATTCATCAACATTTCTCATCTGAGATTTGTTCAAATATCACTTCATACACCAAATTCACGAGTTTTTTCGAAAATATTTTTTACCAAAAGGAACAGAGACACTGAAGAATAACAATATCCGATGTTGAATTTTTTATTGTTGATGTTAACAAACAAATCAAAAAATTTTTTTATTTAATTACAATTTTTTGCATCTTTAACGAAAAAATATTACAAAAAAAAATAATGACTTTTTTCTAAAATTGCAAAAAATTAGGATGAAATATAAGCTTTGCTTTATATTAACATTTTTAATGATTTTTTTTCTTGAAGCCACATGTCAGTTTCAGTGTGTTGGTTTTTCTTATGGGAGGGGAAAGTATACTTTTGGATTTCCAAACATAAAAAACGACATGGAATTTTTTAATTACCTTTATCCTGAATTAGAAAAACCATTTAAATATCATCGTTTTTACGAAAATTACTCCATTAAGACAGGAGCCCTTTTTGATGAAGATGATGATTTTTCACCTTTGGTGGTAGTTTATTTAAAACATCAACGTTCCGTTTTTTATGCAAAAGGACAATCACATGCTTTATACGATCATACTAACTCTCATATTTATGACATTACGGCAAAATATAGCATCTACTATACCTCTTTGGGCCTCAATATTTACTTGTGTTTAATTCCGCATGTATTTTATTTTGGTTTGGCTGGAATAGAGTTAGCACATTTAACTCAAAAATTTACTCAAACCGTGAAAAAAGGAGGAATCACACCTTATGAAAATATAACCAAAACCCAACGGGAAATTCAGGGTTGGGAGTTTAGTTTATTACTGCAAGTTCCACTAAAAGAAAAACCCTTGCTGCAAATTAAACCTTATGTTTCTATGGAACCTTTCACTTCTCTTCTTTCTGTTGATATGGCCCATTTTTATAATCGATACAACCATGTAGGAATTGACGTTACTTTTTGTATCCCTTTGTAAAACAAAAAACTATAAAAGTTATGAAAAAAACAATTTTATATTTTGTTTTATCATTACTTGTATATGCTTGCCATCATGTAATCCCACCTTTTAGTTATTATGAAAAATTCTATGGGGTATGGAAAATCAAAACTTATCAGTTGAAAAACGATTCAGGTCAGTGGATCACTATATTGAAAGACACAGGACGTTTTATTTTCTACGATGCTCTCGAAGATTTATTCCAACATTATGACGACAGCTGTAAATTACTCATACTTTATCCTCCTCCATATTCTCATCTCTTTATCAATTCTCCATCATTTTGGTGTGTAGTTTCATTTCCAAGTTATTACGAACAATTCTACTGGCGCCTCTTAGGCGAAAATAAACTTATGATAAAAAAGTATCTCGACGCTGCGGAACAATTACATTTTACATATAAATTCACAAGCAAAAAAGAATTGGAAATAGTTGATAAATATGAAAAAGAGAAATGGATTTTGGAAAAAATATAATATCTACTTATTTAGTTGCATTTTGTCTATTTTTGCAAAAAAATGATTCCTTTTTCCCCCCCACGCATAGACGAAAAAATAATTGAAGCTGTTGTTGAAGTATTGCGTTCGGGGTGGATTACAACAGGGCCAAAGACTTATGCTTTCGAAGAAAAATTGCAAAAATACACGGAAGCACAAAAAGTAGTGTGTGTGGGTAGTGCTACAGCAGGGCTTGAGCTAGTGCTACGATGGTTTGGCATAGGTCGTGGTGATGAAGTAATTGTACCTGCATATACCTATGCTGCTAGCGCCAATGTCATTTTACATTGCGGAGCGAGGCCTGTTTTCATTGATTCTTCCCCAGAGGATTACAATTTGGATATAGAAACTCTCGAGAAGCTCATCACTGAAAGAACAAAAGCCATTATCCCAGTAGATATTGGTGGCTTTCCTTGCGACTACGATAGAATTTATGAAATAGTAACATCTTCTTTAATTCAACAAAAATTCCAACCTGCCACTGATAAGCAACGGCAACTTGGTCGAATTCTTATCCTTTCTGATGCAGCTCATAGCCTTGGAGCAATTTATAAAGGTAGAAAAACTGGAACATTAGCCGACTTCACTGTCTTTTCTTTTCATGCAGTTAAAAACCTAACCACAGCCGAAGGAGGTGCCATCAGCATTCAACTTCCTGAAAATTTTGATGTTGACCAAGTATATCGAGAACTAAAACTTCTATCTCTCCACGGCCAAGACAAAGATGCTATGACTAAACTTAAACCTGGCAACTGGGAATACGACATTCTTCTTCCGGGTTATAAGTACAACATGACCGATATTCAAGCCGCAATGGGTCTGATAGAACTCGAGAGATACGATTCGGACATGTTGAGCAAACGAAAATATATTTTCAAAACTTATGACGAACTCTTAGAAGGACAAGGATCAATAAAACTTCCGCTTTACAAAGATCATTTTCGAGAAACATCTTATCATCTCTACCAGATTCAAATATCTTTTGCTGATGAAAAGATACGCAATGAAATTATTCAGCAAATTTTTCAGAAGGGAGTTTCAGTAAATGTCCATTTCAAACCCCTACCTCTTATGACAGCTTATCATCAACTCGGCTATCGGATAGATGATTATCCCCACGCTTATGAACACTACAAAAAAGAAATTACACTTCCTGTATACTACCAACTTACCGATGATCAGATTTACACTATTGCTAAAGTTGTTCGTGAAACAGTTGAACAATATGAAAAGATTTTTTGATTTTGTTGTTTCTCTTATAGCTATTATTCTTCTTTTACCAGTTTTTTTGATTATTTCAATTCTTATTATAGCAACATCGAAAGGAGGGCCTTTTTATTTGCAAACACGAGTAGGTAGATATGGGAAACTTTTTAAGATCATCAAATTCCGTACGATGTACAAAAAAAGTGATCAAAAAGGCCTTCTGACAGTCGGGATGCGAGATCCACGAATAACTCCCGTAGGCTTTTTTTTAAGAAAAACCAAATTAGATGAACTTCCTCAACTGTTTAACATTCTCTTAGGACATATGAGCTTTGTAGGTCCTAGACCAGAAGTTCCTAAATACGTCGAATTGTATACAGAAAAACAAAAAAAAATTCTTACCGTTCGACCTGGTCTTACCGATTACGCTTCTCTTGCCTATATTCACGAAAACAAAATTCTTGCCCAGGCCGAGGATCCAGAAAAATTTTACATAGAACAAATCATGCCCGCTAAATTAGAACTTAGTCTTCAATATATTCACGATCAAAATCTGATAACGGATTTTAAGATCATTTGGAAAACAATCAAGCAAATTCTCAATAACGATAATGCTCAGGTTTAAAGGGACCATCTATGGGCACACCTATGTAAGCAGCTTGTTCGGGTGTTAGTTTTGTTAATTTAACACCAAGAAAATCAAGATGCAAACGTGCAACTTCTTCATCTAGCTTTTTAGGTAAACGATAAACTCCTATTTCATATTGATTTTGCCACAATTCTATTTGAGCTAGCGTCTGATTAGTAAAGGAATTACTCATCACAAAAGAAGGATGACCATTAGCATTACCAAGATTGACAAGTCTGCCTTCTGATAAAAGAATGATGGAATGTCCATCTGGAAAAATATACTTATCAACTTGGGGTTTGATGTTGATTTTCCGAATGCCTGGATAATTTTCAAGAGCAGAAACTTGGATTTCATTGTCAAAATGTCCGATGTTGCAAACGATAGAACCATCTTTCATTTTTTCCATATGTTCGATTCGAATCACATCACGGTTACCGGTGGCTGTAACATAAATATTAGCAATGGGCAAGGCATCTTCGACGGTAGTGACTTCAAAACCTTCCATAGCTGCTTGCAAAGCACAAATAGGATCTATTTCCGTAACCAATACACGTGCTCCAAAACCTCTAAGTGAACGTGCAGATCCTTTTCCTACATCTCCAAAACCGCAAACCACCGCTACTTTTCCAGCAATCATAACATTGGTGGCTCGTTTTATCCCGTCAGCCAGGGATTCTCTGCATCCGTATAAGTTATCAAACTTCGACTTGGTTACGCTATCGTTGACGTTAATAGCTGGCACTAAAAGTTCCCCTTTCTCATGCAATTTATATAAACGATGAACTCCCGTTGTGGTTTCTTCGGAAACTCCCCTCCACTCACTTACCACTCTATGCCACCACGATGGATCTTCGATGTAAATTTTCTTTAACATTCTTAAGAGAGCAGCTTCATCTTCCGAAGTGGGTTCTCTGTCAAGTATAGTTGGATCGTTTTCAACTTGATACCCCAGATGAATCATTAAAGTTGCATCCCCTCCATCGTCAACAACTAGATGTGGCCCCTTGCCATCATGGTTCAAAGCCATAAAGGTTGCCCACCAGTATTCATCTAGTGTTTCACCTTTCCATGCAAAAACGGGAATACCTGCCTTAGCAATAGCTGCAGCAGCATGATCTTGAGTTGAAAAAATATTGCAACTGGCCCATCGAACCTCTGCTCCCAAATGTCTAAGAGTTTCAATGAGCACAGCAGTTTGAACAGTCATATGAAGTGAGCCAGATATCCTTGCTCCTTTCAAAGGCTTGGAATCCCCATATTTCTGACGCAAGGCCATTAACCCTGGCATCTCTTTTTCGGCGATTTCGATTTCTTTTCTTCCCCACTCTGCCAGTGAGATATCTTTCACTTTATAATCCAACTTTTCCTTTATGTTAAACATAACTTCCAATTTTAAACCAAATTTATTTCTTTAATTTCAAAGATATTTCCCGCTTTATCCTTGATAAAATACCCTTTTTTACCAGTCCTTTTTTCAAATTCTACGACAGTATAATTAGCTTTTCTAGCTTTTTCGATGATTTGGTTAGCCTGCCAATATTCCAAAGCCATATGAGATACGCCAGGAGTAAATGGGACAGGACATACGAAGAGCTCCAGAATAACTTCGAACCTCTGCATGCGATGGATAGGTATTAATCTTTCCTCTCCAAATAATTTTAATGCAGCATCTGGATAAAAAATGTAAGTTTTGATCTTCGTAAAACCTAAGACTTGCTCATAAAAGTCATGGACTTCACTTTCTTCAAAAATATGTACTCCTATGTGCCGAAGCATAGAGGGAAAGTATTGTTATTATTCCTCTTCTTTCGCTTGTTCTTCATATGCTTTAAGTAATTGAGCTTGAATTTCAGCAGGTACTTGCTGGTAATCGCTAAATTTCATTGTATAGGTTGCTTTACCGGAAGTAAGAGAGCTGAGGGCGGTAGAATAGCGAGTCATTTCTGCCAATGGAACCCTTGCTCTGATTTTCTGATAATGTCCTTCTCCTTCCATGCCAAGAACAACTCCTCTCCTATTTTGAAGATCGGTCATGACATCGCCCATCCGATCTGACGGTACTATAACTTCCACTTCATAAATGGGCTCTAAGATTTTAGGAGCAGCATTTTTAAAAGCTTCCTTGAAAGCATTTCGTCCTGCTAATCGAAATGAAATTTCATTTGAATCTACAGGATGCATTTTTCCATCGTAAATATAGACAACGATATCTCGAGCATAGGAACCTGTCAACGGTCCTTCTTCCATTTTTTCCATTATACCTTTCAAAATGGCAGGCATAAAACGTGCATCAATAGCTCCACCCACAATACAATTATGAAAAACAAGTTTCCCACCCCATGGCAGATTATATTCTTCCGTTCCACGAATTGGAAATTCTGTTGAATAAGACATGCCTTCCCGATAAGGTTCTATCATCATATGCACTTCGCCGAACTGACCTGCACCACCTGATTGTTTCTTATGACGATAGGAAGCTTTCGAAGCTTTAGTAATGGTTTCACGATACGGTATTTTAGGTGGAAGAAATTCTATGGGTATTTTTTCAATGGTTTCAATGTGCCATCTGGCTGCATTTATATGCATTTCACCCTGTCCCGAAACAATAATTTGTTTAAGTTCCTTCGAATACTCAACCAGAATGGTTGGATCCATTTTTCTTAACTTAGCCAAAACTTCACCTAACTTTTCATCGTCCGCAGTATTCTGAGCCTTTACTGCAGTTCTGAATTTGGGATCAGGGTAGGCAATAGGAGCAATCTTTATTTCTGAACGTTTAGGATGATATAGTGTATCGTTGGTGCCTGTACTCTTAAGCTTTACAGTAGCCACGATGTCACCGGCGACAGCCCTTTCCACTTTCTCTCGAATCTTTCCTGCAGTTACTAAAATTTGAGAGATCCTTTCCTTCCCACTATTGGATGCATTGATAACATCGACTCCTTCTGTTATTTCTCCCTGTAGAATCTTGAAAAATGAAATTTCACCTAAATGTTGTTCAATGGTTGTCTTAAATACGAAACCCACGAATGGCTCATCTGCTTTAATAAGCAACTCTTTCCCATCTTCTGTTTTGAGAGGTTCTACTTGGTCAGGTGCCGGAAGGTAATTAATAATGAATTCCATTAAAGATGTTGTCCCTATATTCAACTTTGAACTTCCACATAACAAAGGATAAATATTTCGTTGAATAATGCTTTGCATAAGACCTTCATGAAAATCTTCGGGCGATAAATCACCTTGCTCGAAAAATTTCTCCATTAAGGATTCGTTACTTTCAGCTGCAGCTTCAATTAGTTGGTTTCTGTAAGCTTCTGCTTTAGTTTTTTCCGAATCAGGTAGGTCCTTTACTTCAGGTTTTCCTCCACCACTGGGAAAAGTCAAGAGTTTCATGCTTAACACATCAACTAAAGCATTAAACCCATGACCCACTTGTAAAGGATATTGAACTGGGATAACTTTGTTTCCGAAAGTATTTTGAAGGTCTTTAACCACTTCTTCAAATTGAGCTTTTTCGTGATCTAGTTGATTAAGAAAAAAAACTACAGGTTTCCTCATTCGAGTAATGTTTCGCCAGCTTATTTCCGTAGTTACCTCAATTCCGTTCTGAGCATTGATAAGCATGATTGCCACGTCAGATACTGTCAAAGCTGCTAACACTTCACCAACAAATTCATCAAAACCAGGTGTATCTATAATATTTATTTTTTTCCCACCGTACTGAGCAAAAAGCACAGTTGAAAAAATGGAACTTTGTTTTTCAATTTCTATTTCACGATAGTCGGATACCGTATTTTTATCTTCGATGGTACCACGTCGGTTAATGACACCTCCCTCAAACAACATACACTCTGCAAGGGTGGTCTTACCAGATTTTGCTCCACCTACCAGTGCAATGTTTCGAATCTCCTTTGTCTGATATACCTTCATAACTTGCTGTTATTAAATTTTTTGCAAAAGTAGCAATTTCTAATTTAAGAAGTTTAAAAAGCATTAAAATATCCATTCTATTTCGTGATGATAAAATAACCTAACAAATCCCCACTGATCGCTCACGACGATTTGCCCTTCTTGTGAAACATCTTCAAACTTAGCTCGAAAAATTTCTTTTTTTTCTTTAATTAACAAATCAATCCATTGGTTTTTTTTCCAAAGCATATCTACATAATTTTCCCTTAGCTCTATAAATTTTCTCTGTGCCCATTTTTGAAAATATTTGCTAAAAAATGTCATGAAAGCGGTTGTTTCTTTACGAATATCTCTTGCCTTACCGGTAATCAGATAAATCGACGTTGCCTTTTGGACAATTTCAGGAGGAAAAACAAGTTGGTTAATGTTAATACCAACACCAATAAAAACCCATTTTAAAACCCTTCCTGTATAAAGATTTTCAACTAAAATACCAGAGATTTTTTTATTGCCAACTAAAATATCGTTGGGCCACTTTATACGAACATCATTCGCAGAAGTCACCTGTGTAACATATTCCCAAACCGATAAAGAAATCATGTGGTGTAACGAAAAAATAGGAAACTTAATTTCACCATTTAAAGGTATGCAAATGGTAAACAAAAGATTTTTATCCTTTTCTGAGAACCATTGATGATCTCCTTGTCCTCTTCCCCTTGTTTGAAAACCGGCTTGAATTACTGTGATGATCTCAGGATTAAAATGTTGTACGTGTTTCCATGCATAATCATTGGTAGATTCAAGTTCATCAAAATACCAAATATCATAAATCATCTAACGATGAATTTACAGATTTATTGGGATCAAGATACTCTTGCAAAAGTTGTTGAGCCACTTCCAAATCCTGGTTTTTCACCCATACTTTTATTCCCCCGATGGCTTGAGAATAAAAAGGCTGGATGGTGATAGTATTATAATCCTGAACAACATGAGGAATTTCATAAGCCTCTAGTTTGGCAATAAAAAGCAAAGCTTCGTGATAATATGAAAAAACGTGTAACAATTTCCAATCTTCCATTACTGTGCAAACATAATTTTTTTACAGAAATTATATGACAGACATGACTTTTTTGTCAGCTTTTGTGGAAAAAATGACAGCAGTTCTAATTTGGCATAAAACATGAAAAGGAAGGGCAAAAATTTAGACTATGGGCGAAATAAAGATTAAACCATTGGCAGATCGGGTTGTTATTAAACCTGAACCAGCAGAATCAAGAACAAGTAGTGGAATTATTATTCCCGACACAGCAAAAGAAAAACCTCAGAGAGGAAAAGTTGTGGCTGTTGGAATAGGAAAAAAAGATGAACCTCTATCAGTAAAGGTGGGCGACATGGTTCTTTATAGTAAGTACGCAGGTACTGAGATTACCATTGATGGGGAAGATTACCTCATTATGAAAGAATCCGACATTTTAGCAATTATTTAAAAAACAAATAAAAAAAAGAGAAAGATATGGCAAAGAAAATCTTATTTGGTGCTGAAGCACGCAGGGAGTTAAAAAGGGGTGTAGACACCCTTGCCAATGCAGTAAAAGTCACCTTAGGTCCTCAAGGACGAAACGTTTGCATTGAGAAAACATACGGTGCTCCTATCGTCACAAAAGATGGAGTTACTGTTGCTAAAGAAATCGAGCTTCCCGAAAAAGAGCATAACATGGGAGCACAAATGGTAAAAGAAGTAGCCAGCAAAACCAATGAAGTTGCTGGTGACGGTACAACTACTGCCACTGTTCTTGCTCAAGCTATATTTAACGCTGGACTTAAAAGTGTTGAAGCTGGATCTAATCCTATCGACCTGAAGCGTGGCATTGATAAAGCTGTAGCAGCAGTTGTTGAACACATCAAAGGGCAATCACAAACCATTGGAGATAGTTATGAAAAAATCGAACAAGTAGCTGCCATTTCTGCTAACAATGACCCTGAAATAGGTAAGAAAATAGCCGACGCAATGCAGAAAGTTAAAAAAGAAGGGGTCATCACTATTGAAGAAGCAAAAGGTCTTGAAACCACCGTAGAAGTTGTTGAAGGCATGCGTTTCGACCGTGGTTATCTTTCTCCTTACTTTGTAACTGATACTGAAAAGATGACTGTAAACTTCGAAAATGCTTATATACTTATACACGAGAAGAAAATCAATAGCATGAAGGAACTTCTCCCTATACTTGAACAAGTCTTTAAAACCAACCGTCCATTGTTGATCATTGCCGAAGATCTTGAAGGCGATGCTTTAGCAACATTAGTGGTGAATAAATTAAGAGGTTCACTTCGTGTAGCTGCCGTTAAGGCTCCTGGTTTTGGTGATCGCCGCAAGGAAATGCTTGAAGATATAGCAATATTAACCGGTGGCGTTGTTATTAGCGAAGAAAAGGGATATAAGCTTGAAGATGCTCAGTTAGATTACCTCGGTCAAGCTGAAAAAATACTTATCGACAAAGAAAATACTACCATTATCAAAGGAGCCGGTTCCCCCGAAGCCATTCAGGCTCGTGTAAAGCAAATTAAAGCTCAAATAGAACAGGCTACAAGCGATTATGATAAAGAAAAATTGCAAGAACGTCTTGCAAAGCTTGCTGGTGGTGTTGCTGTTATTAAAGTTGGTGCTGCATCCGAAGTTGAACTTAAAGAAAAGAAAGATAGATATAATGACGCACTACATGCTACGAGGGCTGCAGTAGAGGAAGGTATTGTTCCAGGCGGTGGCGTAGCATACATTAGAGCTCTTGAAGCCCTCAACAATGTGAAAGTTGAGAATGAAGATGAAAAAACTGGCGTGGAAATTATTCGCCGTGCCATTGAAGAACCACTTCGTCAGATTGCTGAAAATGCTGGTTTCGACGGAAGCGTCATTGCTCAGAAAGTCAAAGAAGGTAAAGGCGATTATGGTTTTAATGCTCGCACTGAACGTTTTGAAAATTTGTACGAATCTGGAGTTATCGATCCCACCAAAGTTGTACGCGTAGCTCTGGAAAATGCTGCATCTGTAGCAAGCATGCTTCTTACCACTGAAGCCATTATCTACGAAATCAAAGAAGAAAAGAACAATCCTCCTATGCCTGGTGGTGGTGGAATGGATATGTACTAAAATCTCAAGCCGCCTTAAGGCGGCTTTTTTATTTTTGCAGTATGAAACTTTATTGTATTTCTCGAGGAAATCCTCAAAATCCAGCATTAATACTTCTTCATGGTTTATTGGGAATGTCGGATTTTTGGATCCCACTAATAAACAAGTGGGAAAAAAATTTTTTTGTTTTAGCTCCTGATCTTCGCAATCACGGGCGAAGTCCCCATGTTGACAATTCTTCTTATGAAGCAATGGTTGACGATATAGTTGAGCTTTTTTCATCTAACAAAATTCCATCGGCTCATGTGATTGGGCATAGCATGGGAGGTAAAGTAGCTATGGTATTAGCCTTTAAATATCCTTCACTGCTTGATTCTCTTGTCGTTGTAGATATGGCTCCTGTAAAATACGAGGAACTTAGTCAAGAGTTTAAAAAAATTTTTTACATCGTAAACCATTTCGCTCCACAGCATTATCCAAATTTGACTGAAATTTATCAAACTTTTGTCTTGCAAGGTATAGAAGAAAAGTATGTTCAATTACTACTTAAGAACATAAGGAAAAACCCCATTACTAGCCGTTTTGAGTGGAAATTTAACCTTTCATCTTTGCTTTCATTTGAAAAAGAATTCTCTGATTTTCCAATTCCTGTCACACAATCTTCTGTTCCTACCTTATTCATAAGAGGTTCATTGTCTTCCTATTTAACTGAAAACCACGTTCCTATTATTCATCAATATTTTCCTCAAAATCAGATTGTAACTATTCCCAATGCAGGCCATTGGGTTCACGTCGATCAGCCAGATCTTTTTTTTAATATTTGTAATCATTTTCTAATAAAGGTCATTCAAAAAAAATATCCAAAACATTATCCCTATGTCATGGATTGACACACATGCTCATCTTTACTTAAAAGAATTCAACCATGATTTTTACCATGTCGTTGAGCGAGCAAAATTGAATGATGTTGAAAAAGTAATTCTACCCGACTTGGATAGCACCGAAAGAGAAAAGATGATCAATGTTTTTAGAACTGATCCTCACTTTTTTTCTTTTATGTTAGGGATACATCCAACCTCCGTCAAAAGTAATTATCGTGAGGAGATTCTTAAATTGGAAGAATCCTTTAATAATTATCCAAATCCATGCGGCATTGGCGAAATTGGTATTGATCTTTACTGGGATATTACATACAAAAAAGAGCAAATTGAAGTTTTCGAATATCAATTGCATCTTGCTCAAAAGTTTAATCTACCAGTGAGTATACATCAACGTAATTCGATCGAACTCGTACTCGATATTCTTCAACATTTCAATGGGAAAATCACTGGGATTTTACACTGTTTTAGTGGGAACGTTGAACAAGCAAAAAAAGCCGTTAATATAGGTTTTTATTTAGGAATTGGTGGTGTTGTTACTTACAAAAATAGTCAAATAGCTGAAGTGGTAAAAAACGTAGGATTATCTGCTCTTGTTCTAGAAACAGACGCCCCTTATCTTTCTCCCGCTCCGCTTCGAGGAAAAAGAAACGAACCTGCCTTTTTACCTATCATAGCCGAAAAAATTTCCTCCCTTACTGGCCATTCCATCGAAGAAGTTGCTAGAATTACATATCAAAATAGCAAAAAATTATTTTATTATGAATAGAAGATCTGTTTTGATTATTTATACGGGTGGAACTATCGGAATGGTAAAAAATCCACGAGATGGTTCATTAAAACCTCTTGACTTCGATAAATTTTATGTTCATATGCCAGTACTTGAAAACTATCCCATTGATATTTCATTTATCTCCTTGCCGAAAGTGATTGACTCATCAGACATGAACCCTGATTTTTGGAGAGAAATAGGACAACTCCTTTATGATCATTATGAACAATATGATGGCTTTGTAATTTTACACGGTTCAGACACGATGGCTTATACTGCCTCAGCTTTGAGTTTCATGCTGGAAAATTTAAATAAACCTGTCATTTTAACTGGTTCACAACTTCCCATTGGCATGATTCGCAGTGACGCACGTGAAAACCTTATCAATTCCATCGAAATAGCTGCCACCTATGAAGACGATACACCTGTGGTTCCTGAAGTTGCCATTTGCTTCGAAAACAAGCTTTTTCGAGGAAACCGCACGGCCAAAATTAATGCGGAAAATTTCGATGCTTTCTTATCTCCTAATTATCCATTACTAGCTGAAATCGGTGTACATATCAAATTCAACAAAACTGCCATAGCTAAACCCTCGTTTAAAAAACTCAAACTCTTAGATAGATTTAAGGAACGCGTAGGAGTTCTGAAACTTTTTCCAGGCATGTCGCTTAACTACGCCCAAAGCTTACTCTTACATCAAGAATTAGATATCATTATACTTGAAAGTTATGGCTCAGGCAATGCTCCAACCAACCCAGATTTTTTAACTCTTCTTAAGGAAGCTATACTTCATGGTAAAATAATATTTAACGTCACTCAATGTAAAGGAGGTTCTGTTCTAATGGGAAAATACGAAGCCAGCAAACAATTGCTTGATTTGGGAGTAATTTCTGGTTATGACATTACACTCGAAGCAGCCATTACCAAATCTATGTTTCTGCTTGGAAATCTGGAAAACAAAGACAAAATTAAAGAACTATTAAACAAAAATTTACGAGGTGAAATTACTCCTGCACCAGAAAATTAAATGTTTTTATTTTTTAAAATTTGATATAATAACTCTCTGGCTCTGAACAATTTAGCTTTGACAGTTCCAATAGGAATATTTAAATATTCAGCTATTTCCTCATAGCTCAATTCGTTGTAAAAACGAAGTTCAATGATTTCGCGATAATCTGGTTTAAGTTGTTCTAAAATTTTCTTTACTAACTTCTTCCTTTGTTTTTTTATAAAAAGTTCTTCCGGGTTCGGGCAAGTATCTTTTAAAGTATGACGAATGAACATTTGTTCTTCATCTTCTTTCTCTTCATCGAGTGATGTGTAATAAAATTTTTTTCTTCGTATGTAATCGATAGCATTATTGGAAGCTATCTTATAGAGCCAAGTACTGAAAGCATACTGAGTGGAATATTGACGTAGATAACGAAAAGCTTTACCAAATGCTTCTATAGTTAAGTCATAAGCATCATTGTGATCCCCCGTCATTTTATACATTAAATAATATACGGAATCCTTATATAAACTTAAAAGCTCTGCATATGCTGCCTGATCGTTGTCTTTTAAAGCACGTTCTATTAATTTTAGATCTCGTTTTGCTTTTTCCGTCAAATGATCATGTTCTAGCTCCATTGATGTAAAAATTTTTTCCTATTTATATAAGGCAGCCAAAGTATCAAAATAAGGAAAATTTCCAAAAAAGGTATAGCATAAGTATAAGGCTTTTCTTTCCATTTTTTTGCAATCAAACCATATACCACACTTTGAAAAAGTATTTTAGCAGTCACCAAACATGCTGTAAACACCAAGAGAACTTTATCCTCATCAAAAAAAATAAAAATGAATATTACCGAAAAAATAAAAAAAAATAATTGCAAAATCGTATATAAACCAGAAAATAGAGTGGCTTTTAAATTATAGAAATCGCTCGTTGTAAAATGCCGGCTTTTTTTAAGAAACCATTTCTTCCAGGAAGAAGGTGAAGTAGAATAGACAAATCCTTCTGGATCTGTGCATATAGCCGTATTATTTCGCCTTGCAACTTGTTGAATAAACAAATCATCGTCTCCAGAAGCTATATGAAGGTGCCGACTAAAACCATGATGCTTAAAAAAAAGAGAACGAGTATAAGAGAGATTTCTGCCTATTCCCATGTATGGAAGACCTATTTTTGCAGCTGAAAGATATAATAATGCTATTTGAAAAGCATCAAAACGAACAAACATGTTCAGCAAATTCTTTTTTCTTTCATAAAGACCTACTCCTAGTATAATCTCTTTATTGCCTTCATTTGACAACATCATTTTTTCAATCCACCTCGAAGAAGCAGGTTTACAATCAATGTCCGATAGCAAAATACGTTCGTAAGTTGCTTCTTTTATTCCAACTGAAAGAGCAAACTTTTTACCGGGATAAATCTTATTACCATGGGTCAAATTCACCACTTTCAAATGAGGAAAGCGATGCTTCATCCACATTAATCTTTCTGCAGTAGCATCTGTGCTGTGGTCATTTACTACAACCACTTCATATTGAGGGTATTCTTGTTTCAGAAACGGAAAAAGGCTTTCTTCGATATGACTTTCTACATTCTGAACACAAATAATTACTGATACAGGTGGCATTGACTCAGCCTGGTTAGTTCTTGATTTATGGAAAAGTAACAATAAAAAAAGAACGTAATAAATTAATAGTAGAAAAAATACCACTCCTAAAATATATATTGCAAACATTGCAAAGATTCTTCGCAAAAGTAAATCAATTTTAACTATTCATGATAGATAAAAATTCTTCATTGGTTTTAGTTTTACTCATTTTATCTTTAAGAAACTCCATGGCTTCGACAGGAGTCATATCAGCCAAATGATTTCGTAAAATCCACACACGTTGCAAAACGTCTTTGCTTACCAGCAGATCATCTCTTCGAGTACCACTTGCAACAATATCGATAGCTGGAAAAATTCGTTTATTAGCTAGCTTTCTATCGAGTTGAAGTTCCATGTTGCCTGTTCCTTTGAATTCCTCAAAAATCACTTCATCCATTTTAGATCCTGTATCTATGAGAGCTGTGGCAATAATGGTGAGTGATCCTCCGTTTTCGATTTGACGTGCTGCACCAAAGAATCGCTTAGGTTTTTGTAGAGCACTTGATTCAACTCCACCAGATAATACCTTACCACTGGCAGGAGAGATGGTATTGTGGGCACGTGCAAGACGTGTGATGGAATCTAATAAAATAACCACATCATGACCACATTCAACTAATCTCTTTGCTTTTTCTAGAACGATTGAAGCAATACGAACATGCTTCTCGGCTGGTTCATCAAAAGTAGATGAAATAACTTCTGCTCTGACGCTTCGCTGCATATCTGTCACCTCTTCAGGTCGCTCATCGATCAAAAGAATGATAAGATATACTTCAGGATGATTATAAGCTATGGCATTTGCAATTTCCTTTAAGATCATAGTCTTTCCAGTTTTGGGCTGAGCTACTATAAGTCCTCGTTGTCCTTTGCCAATAGGAGAAAAAAGATCAATAATTCTGCTTGTCAAAGTTTCATGTGGATGCCCAACAAGTTTGAACTTCTTGATAGGAAAAAGAGGTGTGAGGTAGTCGAAAGATATTCTGTCTCGAATTTTTTCAGCTTCAAGACCATTGATTTCCAAAATATTGACAGCAGTATAATACTTCTCATTTTCTTTTGGAGGACGTATACGACATGTTATCGTGTCGCCAGTTTTTAATCCATAGGTCCGTATGAATTGATGTGCAATAAAAATATCATCCGGAGAATTAAGGTAATTGTAATCGGATGAGCGTAAAAAACCATAGCCTTCTGAGATGAGTTCTAAAACACCTTCTGCTTCAATTATTCCTTCTTGCTCAAAAAGAAACTGCAAACTTGTTCGTGATGGCAAAGTTTCTTCTTCTGGAGGAGAAACTATGGTTTCTTCTGTTGCTTCTGACACCATCTTTTCTTCGCTTTCTTCTTCGACACTAGGCAGTTCCAGAGACTCTTCCTCTAGCGTTGCTAACTCATCCTGAAGAATGGGTTTATCTTGGATTTTCTCAGCTTGAATTTCTTTACTTTCCTTTTTTTCAACCAATTCTTTAAGGGTTTTAACCTGGTTTTTTTCTTCAACCTCAGCAAGTTCTTTTTGCTGTATTTTCTTTATTCTTGGTCGCTTTGGTTTTATTACTTGTTCTTCATCAGAACTTTTTTCAGATTTCTTTTCCTCTCTTTCAAAAATTTCGAGAATTTTTTCAATCAATTCCTTCTTATTTAAATTTTTTACATTTTCTATGCCCAATTCCTTAGCTTTGGAACGCAAAGTTCCCACATGTAAATTTTCTAATTCTGAACTTTTCATTTTATCTAAAAATTACTGGTGAATATAATATGCTCGACAAGAACAATTTCAGAAGGCAAAGATAAACATTATTTTTAACTAAACACTTAACTTTGCTAAAAAAAAAACGTCTAATTCACAAAAGTTATAAGAGATGAAAAAAGTTTTGATTATATTATTATGCTTTATCTTGCACGGTTTTTCAAAAGATTTAATCAATTTTCCTCCTCTTTTAATAAAAAATGAAGGACAATTAAGAACAACTACCGGAACCCAAGCTCACGAAGTTCTTTACTACATGCAAACTCCTTCTTTGGATTTTTTCATTACTCGCAAGGGAATATCTTACGTTTTCAAACAATTTGAAAATGTGCATCCGCGCGAATTTAATGGTACTGAAGATGTTATTCCGATAGTTCACTGGCACCGTGTGGATATCGATTTTGTCGGAGCTCATATTACAGACGAAAACGCATATGTTGAAACAAATGCTTTTCCGACAATAAGCTTCTATAATGAATTTGTACCTGAAGGATTAGAACATAGACCAACTTATAAAAAAATTGTTTTTAAAAACATTTACCCCAATATTGATTTGGAATGGATAGTCGATAATGAAATGTTAAAGTATAACTTTTTACTTCATCCAGGAGCCAATATTGAAAACATACAGCTTGATATCATGGGAGCTAAAGAGTTAATTATTGACAGCACTACTATATTGATTGTTTCTGAATTTGGAATTCTCAAAGAAGGACCTCTCATGGCTTTTACTTCAAGAGATAACAAAAAAATCCAAGTACAATACAATCAAATTTCTCCGAATCGCGTAGGTTTTATTGTTTTAAACTCATCTAATTACATCAAAGAAGAAATGATCATTGATCCCCCTCTTATATGGTCAACCTACTACGGAGGAAGTGGTATAGACGATGGATACAAAATTGTTGCTTCTCCGAATGCAATTTATGCTGTTTTTCAAACGAGATCTACGGATTTTCCTGTTTTCAATCCAGGTCCACCATCATATTATTTAGGCACCTATATAGCCAATTTGGATGGATCTATTGCTAAATTCTCCTTGAATGGTACTCTTCAATGGGCAACTTTTTACGGTGGAGCAAACGATGATGCTTTCATTTCAGCCTCTTACGGAAACGGGGTACTAGCTGTGGTGGGTTATACTACCTCTACCAACATACCCACATTTAATCCTGGAATAGGTAATTATTTTCAAGCTAATAATGCTGGCGGGAGGGACGCATTTATAGTAGTATTTGGCCCTAATGAAGTAAGAGTATGGGCTACTTATATGGGTGGCACAAGTGACGATGAATATAATGATGTTTTCATTGAAACCTCTACCAATCTTTTATGGGTGGGGGGGTCAACCTTATCCAATAACATACCCGTCGTTAATTTTCCTCCCTACTATTACCAAGGCACGTCTCCCGATGCAGCTGATTGGGACATATTTATTCAAAGATTTAATAGTTTTCTTACTTTGACTTATAGCACTTATTTTGGAGGCGATGAAACAGATCGATATGCCTATTTTGATGTAGCACCCAATGGATCGAAAATGTTTCATTTTCAAACCACATCCAATAATTTACCTGTTATACCATACAATGCAAACAGTTATCAGCAAAACGTTACCTTATGCGGAGCGGTTGACAGCTATGCTATTCTTTTTAATAATTCTATGCAAATAGCATGGGGTAGTTATATTTGTGGGGACCAAAACGATTTTGCTTACGATGTCATTTTTGCTGATAGCTTATGGTATTTAACTGGAGCTACGTATTCCTTAACCACTTTTCCAACCGCAAATGTATATAGTTTCCCATTCTTTAGATCATATGCTGGGAATGCAGATGCTTATTTGACAGTGATT
Source organism: Bacteroidales bacterium (assembly GCA_026418905.1). Lineage (NCBI taxonomy): Bacteria > Pseudomonadati > Bacteroidota > Bacteroidia > Bacteroidales > Bacteroidales bacterium. The sequence continues at coordinate 128,471 of JAOAAK010000029.1, forward strand.
AATCCTACTGGCAGAATGATTTATAGTACAGGTATAGGAACAAACTCTATTGATGCCGGACTATCATTAAGCTATGATCCTACTAATAGGTATTTGTACGTATTGGGCTATACACAAGGAAGTGGGTTGGTACCAAGTGTCAATCCTAACGACGGCTCATATTACAAAGGTTCTCCTAATTTATACGAAGCTTTTGTAACACAATTTGACTCTACCATGAGGCCAGTATGGTCTACTTTTTTTGGAGGTAATTCAACAGATCGTTTTAGAAGTAGTACTATTTCCAATGGAGTTCTTTACATCACTGGCTTTACACAAAGTTCCAGTCTTTTTCCTCTTAAAGATTTGAACCCCGGAACGAGTTATTTTGATAATACTCTCGGAGGAAGTCAGGATGCTATCCTCGTAGCTTTCAAACCTTGTCCTAAAAACTTCAATACCATTACTGCTCCAGCTGGCGTTTGTAATAATTCTATCGGAACCATCTATGCCACCGGTGGTACCACGTATTTGTGGAATAATGGTAGTACAAGTGATACCATTCATTTTCTGATGCAACATGATACTACTTATCGAGTAACTGCCACCAATAGTTGGGGTTGCATTGAAAGAGATACGGTCACCATACTCAACTACCCATTACCTAATATTGTCATTTCCCCATCCACATCCCTGCAGGTATGTTTAAATCAAGTAGCTAATCTAACAGCCAGTGGAGGAACCTCATATATATGGTCAAATGGTTCTAATAGTTCTTCAACAAGTGTACTCGTTACCAGCGATTCTTCTTTATATGTGATTGTGACTAATTCTTATAACTGCAAAGACACAAGCTACGTCAACATCCAAGCTTTACCCCTGCCCAATGTAACCATAAGTGGCAAGGATAGTATTTGTCCAAACATAAGCTATTCTTATATTGCACAAGGAGCATCAACTTACTCCTGGGATAATGGAACAAGCCATGATACAGCATGGTATTCATTCACTACCAACGGAAATTATACCATTCAGGTTATTGGTACTTCTAACGCTGGGTGTAAGGATACTGCATATTTTTCTATTTATGTTGTCACTCCTCCTGTGGCATCGATCACAGCCCCCTCAATTTTATGTTACGTTGATACGGCACAAATCTGTGGAAATGGTGGAGTATACTATTTCTGGAACGTTCCAAATACAAACATAGATTCTACCTTTTCATGTTTTACCTTTCATGCTGATACGGGTCAGCAAATTATTCAATTAACCGTTAAAGATGCATACGGTTGTATAAGTATGCCTGTCCAACACACCATTACACGAAGTGTCAGGCCTTCTGTTTTCAATGGTTCTCAGGTTTATAAATGTAAAGAACATAGTGTCTCTCTCTCATATCCACACGCAGGAACCTATTTGTGGAGTACAGGTCAGTCTAATCAAACCATTTATGTTTCCCAGGTTGGATTATATTATGTCACCTATACCAACTCATTAGGTTGTGTATATAAAGATAGTGTTTATGTTTTAAACTTTGCCACACCACCTTTGTCTTTGCAGGGTAATCCATCTGGTTTATGCAATAACACTCTCCCCATTATCTTGCACGCCAATCCTTCTGGGGGTACATGGAACGGGCCAGGAATAACTAATCCATCTACAGGATCATTCGATCCTTCCTCACTTACTCCAGGTGTATATATTTTGAGGTATGTTTATGTAGACAGCAATCAGTGTACGTCTAAGGACTCTATTACTTTAGAAATTTACTCCATTCCTTCTTTTACTACACAAGTAACAGAAGAAAGTTGTAAAGGTGCCCATGATGGAAAAATCATAATTTCAGCTTTTGGTGGTACAGCTCCTTATGTTTATTATGTAGATAACTCACAACATCAAAGTGAAATAAAAAATCTAGCTCCTGGTAGTTATGCAATATACGTAGTTGATCAACATGGGTGTAGTTCTTCTTCTCAAACAGTTAACATACCTGAAGGATTATACCTGTGTGGTGAGATAGATGTTTTCGTCCCAACCATTTTTAGCCCAAATAACGACGGAATAAATGATGTTTTTTATGTGCAGAGTGCGTTTATTAAATCGATGTACTTGGCTATCTTTGATAGATATGGCACAAAAATATTTGAAACAACATCTCAAAATGAAGGATGGGATGGCACTTACCATGGAACGCCTGTAGTTGAGGGAGTTTATTTCTACTATCTACAAGTCACTTTTATTGACGATTCCCAACTTAAAAAAGCCGGTGATATAAGAGTAGTACGATAAGATTTATGCTTTAAGGTTTATCGAAAAGAAGGGCAAGTTTGGCATTTTTTAGGATTATATTTTTTATTCTTTTGCGAATAGCAAGAGAACACGAATAAACATAGCAAGCAAAGAAAAATGAAAAAGTAAATTTTTTTCATAATTCAAAATTATAAATTTTAGTTGATAGGTTCCGATGTAACAAAAAATTGGTATGTTTGCTAAAACTTTCATATGGAAAAATTTTATTCAAAGTTGTCAACATCTAATGCAATAGCTCATTTTCTTGACAAAAATCCAGAAGATTTTACTTGCAAAGATATCTTACGCTACATTAAAAAGAATAACATAAAATTTCTTGATTTCCATTATGTAGGAGGTGACGGAAGGCTTAAAACACTCAACTTCGTAGCTCAAACTAAAGATCAACTAGAACAGCTACTTTATTTAGGTGAACGAGTAGATGGTTCAAGCCTTTTCCCTTTTTTAGAAGCTGGCCGAAGTGATTTATACGTTATCCCTCAATATTCCACTGCTTTTTTGAAAACATTTACAGATGAACCGGCCATTGGGATTTTCTGTCGTTATTTTAATCAACAAGGGGAACCTTTTGAATACAGCCCAGATAACATTCTCTCGAAAGCTGTCTTCTCTTTCAAAGAAGCATCGGGATATGATATTTGGGGCATGGGTGAACTTGAATACTACATCATTTATCCACGACAACAACTTTACATAGCTACAAATCAAAAAGGTTATCATGAATCGGCTCCTTTTGTTAAATGGGAAAGCATTAGAAAGGAAGTTATGCTTCATTTATCCCATGCTGGTGCAGAAATAAAATATGGGCACAGTGAAGTAGGAAATTTTTCCGACGAACAGTTTACTTATGAACAAAATGAAATTGAATTCAGACCAACCTCACTCGAAAAAGCAGCTTATAGCTTATTACTCGCAAAAATGATATTGAGGCAACTTGCTTATAAATACGACATCCAAGTAAGTTTTTCACCCAAAATTTCTCTGGGAAAAGCTGGTAGTGGTCTTCACATTCATCTGCAACTACTCAACCAAGACGGGAAAAATATTGTAATGAATGATGACCATATTTCAGATGAATCAAAAAAAGCAATAGCTGGCATTTTAAAATATTCCCCAGCATTAACAGCTTTTGGCAATCCTATTCCCTTAAGTTATTTACGACTTGTTCCACACCAAGAAGCACCCACCAAAATTTGCTGGGGAGATTTTAATCGATCTGCATTGATACGTGTTCCTCTTTCATGGACTCAACAACCCGAAAAAATGATCACACTTTGCAATCCCCAAAATAAATCTTTGAGTGATCTCAATACATATTCCAAAGCTACATTTGAATACCGTGTTCCTGATGGTGCTGCCAACGTTTTTTTGTTAATGGCAGGTATAGCTACTGCCGCTCGTGAAGGTTTCGAAGACGACCAATCTCTTCAATTGGCTGAAAAAACTTATGTGAATGTTAACATTTTTAAAGATGAATTTTCAAATATTGCCAATAGTCTTGATCGTCTTCCTACCTCATGTTATGAATCAGCATCTGCTCTTGAAAATAGCAAATCTATATTTATCAAAGGAAATGTTTTTCCTGAAAATGTTATCAATCATGTCATCAATCAACTGCGTTCATACCAAGACCAAGATTGGAGAGATCAATTAACTAAACTTTCTGAAGAAGAAAGAAACAAGATATTAAGAAACATCGTACGTGCATATATAGACGTTGGATAAAGAGCCATTTTTTTAATTCAAAAAAATTTTGTTTATTTGCAACCCAAATCCAAAAAAGTACGAATATGTCAGAAATTACTGAAAAGGTTATTTCAATCATTGTTGACAAATTAGGTGTTGATCCATCTGAAGTTAAGATGGAGTCAAGTTTCACCAATGATCTGGGCGCCGATTCTCTTGATCAAGTAGAACTCATTATGGAGTTTGAAAAAGTTTTCGGTATTCAGATTCCTGATGAAGAAGCCAACAAAATAAACACAGTTGGTGAAGCCATTAAAGTTCTGGAAGAAAAGCTCGCTCAAAAATAAGTCGATCAATGGAAAGAAGGCGCGTGGTGATCACTGGGTTGGGAGCCATTACTCCACTGGGAAATTGTGTATCTGATTTTTGGCAAGCACTTATTCAGGGAGTAAGTGGTGCTCAACCCATTACCAAGTTTGATACTTCTAAATTCAAAACCCAATTTGCCTGTGAAGTAAAAAATTTTGATCCTTTACAGTTTTTTGATAGAAAGGATCTTCGAAAATATGATCGTGTTTCCCAATTCGGTATTGTTGCTGCAAATCAGGCCGTAGAGGATAGTGGTATTAACTTTGCTAGTTTAGACAAAACCAGAATCGGGGTTATATGGTCTTCTGGTATTGGTGGGATCATTACACTCGAAGAGGAAATTAAATCTTTTTATTTGAGTGATCAGGTACCACGTTTCAATCCTTTTTTAATCCCTAAGATGATCCCCGATATTACGGCTGGTTACATTAGCATGATTCATGGATTAATGGGTCCAAATTATGCAGCTGTCTCAGCATGTGCTTCATCTGCTAATGCAATTGCTGATGCACTGATGCTCATCAGGCATGGATATGCAGATGTCATGATAGTTGGAGGTTCAGAAGCATCAATCACTCCAACAGGAATTGGAGGATTTAATGCTATGCAAGCTCTATCTACCCGAAACGACGATCCTGCCACAGCTTCTAGACCTTTTGACAAAGATCGAGATGGCTTCGTCATGGGTGAAGGTGGAGCTGGAATGGTTCTCGAAGAGCTTAATTTTGCTTTGGCACGAGGAGCTCGTATATATGCTGAATTAGCCGGTTTTGGCTTATCCGCCGATGCTTATCATCTTACTGCCCCACATCCTGAAGGAGAAGGAGCACTTATAGCTATGAGAAATGCTGTTCAAGATGCTAACATTCAATTAACTGATGTTGATCACATCAACACTCATGGAACAAGCACTCCTGTTGGAGACGAAGTTGAACCAAAAGCGATAGTACGCTTATTTGGCGATCATGCAATGAAAATCTCAATAAACTCAACTAAATCTATGCATGGCCATCTTTTAGGTGCAGCTGGCGCTATAGAAGCTGTGGCTGTTGCTTTAACTATATACCATGGCATTATTCCACCTACGATCAATCACTTTACTGATGATCCTGAAATACCACCTCTTGATTTTACTTTCAACAAGGCTAGAGAAAGAAAAATTCGTTATGCATTAAGTAACACTTTTGGTTTTGGCGGTCATAATGTTTGTCTGGCATTTGCCAAATTTGAGTAAGTGTTTTTCCAGCGAAAAATTTTAACTACTCCTCTTAAAAAAGAAATAAGAAGATTATTCGGTTTCGTACCAAGTAATCTTTTTTTATACGAGCAAGCTTTATTAAAAAAACACGCAAAAACCCAACGATTTGGGTTTACCATTTCTAATGAAAGACTCGAATTTTTGGGAGATTCCATTCTTAACTCTATTGTAAGTACTTATCTTTTCAAACGTTTTCCCCGAGCTACAGAAGGGGAACTAACCATCATGAAAAATAGACTAATAAATAGACAAACTTTGAATCTCATTGGCCATCAGATTGGACTTACTCAACTTCTTCAATCCGAAACCAATTCAGAAAATCAAAACTTTATTGGCAATGCTTTAGAGGCTTTCATAGCTGCTCTATACCTTGACAAGGGATATAAAAAAACAGAAAAAATTATCACAAATAACATTTTTTCAAAGCTAAACATTGATAATATTATTTCTCAGGAAACTAATTACAAAAGCAAACTTATTGAATGGTGCCAGAAAAACAAATTTTCTTATGATTTCAAATTATTGCAGGAATTCTTTGACCATGGAAAAAAAAACTTTGTTGTAGAAGTTTATATTAATGATTTACCCCAGGGAAGAGGTATCGACATGAGCATAAAAGCTGCACAGCAGAAAGCAGCTAAAGAAACTCTTGAAAAACTCAATTTACTTTAATTCTTTTTCTTCCAGTACAATGGCTTCGTAAACGTAGATTTCTGCATCTTTATCTTTCCAACCATCCCAACCAATGCCAGCTTTATCGCGGGCACAATGCCCGAGGAACTCTTCTTTAGTCCATTGTTGTTCTATTGCTACCTGTGGCAAAAGAGTTCCACCCCAAAACCCTTTTTTGATATATATGCCATGCTTACCTAATTCAATCTCATCCACAGAAGAAATTTTCCTCATCGGCGTCAGAACCGATATTTCAATTTCAACATCAGGATATTCTTCTTTTGTTAGAGGTTTGAATCTGTTATCTTGAAAAGCAGCAGCAACGGCCATTTCTTTAATATTTAGCCACAACATTCTATCTTGTCTAAATGTACCAATGCATCCTCTGAGCTGACCTTTTATTTTCAACGTTACGAAAACACCGCATTTTTCTTGTAAGCGTGGTGTTATTTGTGTTGAATAATTTGGAAAAGGCCTTTGAAAAAGCCTTTCTTCTATTGCTTTCCGGGCTATATCAAACATGAGTTTTTTTTCTTCATCTGAAAAAAGGAATGTATTACTTACTCTGGAAGAAGTTTTTTTCTGGTGAACTACCATCGAGACATAGCCAACTACACGAGTAAAATCAGAGGAAACATCACCAGAATTGGCATAATACAGTTTTTCTATCTGGTATCCTTCTTTATCTATCAAGTTCAGTAATACGTAAACGCCACTGTAACCACAAATCGCCGTGTAATAATTTGGAATTGCTTTAGATTCATTTTCTTTTACCTGTTTTTCAAATTGTCCTGGATCGGAGGATAAAATAGCTTGAATCACAAGAGAATCTAAATTTACAGCTTCCTTGTATGGGGGATAGTGAGCTAGATCGGTGCTGATAACAAACAAATTTTCCTCTGTAAAATACGGTTTCAGGGCATTACTTATTTCAATCAATGCAGATTTATTTTTTGTTCCTATACTGATAGGGATGATACTAAAACTATCTAGAACAAATTGCAAAAAAGGAAGTTGAACTTCTAGGGAATGTTCCTCTTCGTGAGGTGAGTTATTAAAACCAAAAACAGGATTTTTCCTCAGCTGTTCGACAATCTGTTTATTAATGGGAACAACGCCTAAAGGTGTTCTGAAGCCATCTCCTAGATATGCTGAAGCTCCCCCAAAAGATGAAACATGACTTGTTCCAATGATAAAAACATTTCGATATGGCTTTTGTTTCTTTAAGACAGAGTAAGCATAGGCAGCCACTTTTCCACTGTATACGTAACCTGCATGTGGCACAATGAGGGCTCTAATTCTTTCAGAATATGGTTGAATCCGAACTTCCTCAAAAGTTTGAGTAAGATAAGTTCGTAGATTCTTTTCATCTGCCGGATAAAATTTTCCAGCAACATATGGATTTCTGATCTGACCCATTGAAAAAGAAACGAAATAAAACATAATCACTCCACTTGTTAATCGTATCATGAAGTAAAGTTATTATTTTTTCATGATAAATATTATACACGGTAAAAATAAAAAATTAAATTAAATTTGCAAAAATTTATATTCATGAAAAAGTGGTTGTCATTCATAACAATGATTAGTGCTTTTCTAATATTACGTTCCCAAAGTGATACTATTAAAATTAAAATTGAAGATCCACAGATGGCTGAACGAATATACAATGAAGGTACGACTTTATTGGACAAAAAGAAATATGCTGAGGCTATTAAAAAATTTGATGAAGCCATATCAATGAAACCGGATTTTAGCAAAGCCTATTATAATCGCGGCGTTGCTAAATATGAACTAAAAAATTACGACGGTGCTATTGCTGACTTTACGAAAAGTGTCGAAATTGAACCCTCAGCTAATGCATATTTTTTAAGGGGAAAAATAAAATATGAAAGAAACGACAGAGAAGGAGCAAAATTGGATTTTAATAAAGGCTTAGAAGTTGATAACATGCATCCTCAACTGTATTATTATCGTGGTAGTATTTTCTTTGATGAAAATAATTTCCAGGATGCCATTGAAGATTATAAAAAAGCTGTGGCTTTGAATCGTGAATACGCTTACGCTTACAATGACATGGGTAGTGCTTACAAAATGCTCGAACAATACGAAGATGCTATACGATGCTACAAAGAAGCGATTAGAATTAACCCAAAATTTGCTATAGCTTATAATAATTTGGGTAGTGTTTTACGAAAAACCGGTCAGCTAGATGATGCTATCTTGCAATTCTCCAAAGCTATCGATGCTGATCCGGATTATGTTTTAGCTTACAACAACCGTGGGTTGGCTTATATGGATCAAAACAAATATGACGAAGCTATTAAGGACTTTTCTAAGGCCATTCAACTTAATTCAAAATATGTCATTGCATACAATAATCGAGGCGCTGCATATTACAAAAAAGAAATGTACGACAAGGCCATTGAAGACTTTTCCAAAGCCATTGAAATAAATCCAAACTATGCCGCCGCTTATCTGAACAGAGGTAATGCCTACGAATTATCTAAAAAATTAGAGAATGCTTGTCAAGATTGGAAAAAAGCTGGTGAACTAGGTATTCAGAATGCCCAATTATATTATAAACAATTCTGTTCAAAATTCAAATAAGATAAAAAAGCTATGAAAGCAAGATTATTCTATATTATTATTATCCTGAGCTTTAGCATATGCGCTTGGAGTCAGGATGTCCCTTTTGAAAAAAAATACTTTTCAGACGGAAAAACATTTAAAGAAGCTAAAAAGGCTTTTGATAACGGTAATCTATATTTTGGGAAAAAAGATTATTTGAAAGCTATAGACGAATACACCAAAGCATATAACTTAAATCCTAATAATTCAACTCTCAATTTTCGTTTAGGTGTAAGCTATCTAAAGTATAATCCTGAAAAAGCCCTTGAACTTATTAAAAAAGCTGAGCAACTAAATCCTCGTTGTGACCCCCAATTGTTGTTTTATGTCGCAAGAGCATATCATCTCAATCATCAATTCAACGAAGCTATTGAGTATTATAAAAGATATAAGAACGGATTATCTCCTCGTGATTACAGCGAATTTTCTCCTATTATCAATAAGCACATCCAAGAATGCGAAAACGGTATCGAATTAATTAAAAAACCAGTCAAAGTTTTCATCGAAAATTTAGGTCCTGAGGTTAATACTATGTATAGGGAGATCAACCCTATCGTAAACGCAGATGAAACCATGATGATATTTACTTCCCGCTCAGACAAAACTACCGGTGGAAAAATCGATCCTCAAGATAACATGTATTATGAAGATATTTTTATCGCTGAAAAATATAACGATGTATGGACAGTCAAAAATCCTGGGAAACCAATTAATAGCGATTTTCATGATGCCACTGCTGGACTCAGTCCTGATGGTCAAATCCTTTTTGTTTACAAAGGTGACAATGGGGGTGACATCTATATGTCCAAATTGAAAGGTAAGGAATGGAGCAAGCCTGAGCGAATGAACAAAAATATTAACACCAAATTACACGAAAGTTCTGTTTCGATGGGACCAGATGGAAGAACTCTGTATTTTGTTTCCGATAGGCCTGGTGGGTTAGGCAATAGAGATATATGGGTTTCCTACATGGATAAAAAAGGAAATTGGGGTCCTCCCATAAACTTACGAGAAATTAATACTCCCTACGATGAAGAAGCGTTATTCATCCATCCTGATGGAAAAACTCTTTATTTTAGTTCCAAAGGTCACAATACCATGGGGGGTTATGATATTTTTAAAACTGTATATGAGGGAGGGCACTGGAGTAAGCCTGTTAATTTAGGTTACCCCATCAATACTGCTGATGACGATGTTTTTTTTACCATCGCTGCTAATGGGATTCATGCTTACATGAGTTCAGCAAGACCTGGCGGTTTTGGCGATCAGGATCTTTATCTTGTTACTTTCATTACAGAAAAACCTGTTATCACTAGTAGCGAAGACAACCTCATAGCATGGAGGATTGAACCTATCAGTGAAACAGTAGTAGAAAAAACGGTGGCTGTGAATCTTGCCTCTCTCACACTCTTCAAAGGACGTACACTGGATGACGAAACCAAACAACCAGTAGAAGCCACCATTATTCTTACTAACAATGAAACCGGAGAAGAACTTGCTACGTTCACATCTAACAGTGCTACTGGTAAGTTTCTTATTTCGTTGCCCAGCGGTAAAAATTATGGTATTGCTGTCAAAGCAGAAGGTTACCTTTTCCACTCTGAAAACTTTAATATTCCAGCCAATGCAACTTATCAAGAAATTGAAAAAGATATATACCTGAAAAAAGTCAAGGTCGGAGAAGCTATTGTTTTAAGAAATATTTTCTTCGATTTTGCTAAAGCCACCCTTCGCCCCGAATCAAAAGCAGAGCTAGATCGACTGGTTCAGCTCATGAAAGAAAATCCAACTCTAAAAATCGAAATTTCAGGTCATACCGATAACGTAGGCTCTGCAGAATACAATAAACGTCTTTCCGAACAAAGAGCCAAAGCTGTCGTAGATTATCTCATACAAGCTGGAATTTCTGCTGATCGACTTACGTATGCAGGTTATGGCTTCGATCGTCCCATTGCTCCTAATACAACAGAAGAAGGACGTCAGCTTAATAGAAGAACTGAATTTAAAATTTTAAGCAAGTAATTTATAATGTGTTTTAATAATTTTAAAATGCATATTAATAGGACCAAGAAAATAGTAATTGTATTTTTTCTGCTATTGATATCTTGTCATAAAGAAGCCCCTGATCCCGACGATCTATATAACAAAAAAGTAGCAATAACTTTTGAATTACTTTCCGAAGAAGATAAAGCATGCGGCAGAGCATGCTCTGATTTTCTACTTGTTATACCTAGCCAAGCACCACCTGAATATTATGTGAATGAATTTTACTTTAGCTTTTCTCGTCACAATATGTTTGGAAAGGGAAGTTATATTAAATATTCCAATAAAGCAGATATTTCTTTTAAAGGCTCTAATGGAGCTTACTCTTTTGATTACTTTTTTACTTTCTATTTTAATAGTAAAACTTATGAGTTAAGTGGAGATTTTTCTGATAAAGGTAAGTTTTGGATTCACAAAGATAAAATCAAATATTTTAATGATTCCAATAATTGATGTGATGAAATCCATTTTTCATTTTGCAAATAAATTTTTCTTTGTTTTTTTAGTCATAAACATGTCTTGCACCAAAGAATCACCAACGCAAGATGAGTTTTATGCATTTGACAATTTTCAGATAAATTTTTATCCAAAATATGTGCGAGGCTTATCTCCTTCTCCCTCATATACTATTTTTTGCGAATATTATAATGATAAATTCATAGAAATCTTTTTTTCAGAATCTTTTTTAAAATATTTAGGAACTTATGAAAAAACTAATAAAAATATGGGGGTAATTCGATATTTGGATTATGAAAATAAATATGAATTTTACTTGAAATTTACATCGAAAAAAAGAGGTCAATATCAGTATTATATTGATGATCAACTTAGAGATATGGGGAGGTTTGAAATTATTTGTTTAAACACCGACTAAACATCAATCCTTGAAAAAATTTTTTCATTAAGTTTGCATAAAGATTCTTCTTATGGGTGAAGAAGACTTATTAAAAATTGCTCGTAAAAGAGTAGGTTTTAAGGTGCATTTAATTATATATATTCTGGGTAATTTGTTACTTTGGGTTTTATATTTTTTGTTTTTTTTTCTTTTTGACTTTACTTTTCCATGGGCTATCTTCCCTACGCTGATATGGTCAATTGCTCTTGGATTTCACTATTTTGTCGTATTCAAATGGAACGAAAAATGGGTTGAAAAAGAATATCAAAAACTTGTTAAAGAACAAAGCGAATTCAAAAATAAAAACATATGACAGGAGAATCCAGCAAATTAATAGCAGAAGCCAAAGATTCCATGAATCAAGCGATTGCTTTTTTGGAAAAAGAACTGATAAAAATCCGTGCGGGCAAAGTTCATCCATCTATTTTCGATAATATAAAAATTGAATACTACGGAAAGCCAACTCCTCTTCCTCAGTTGGGGAATATTAATATACCCGATGCTCGTACCATTGTCATACAACCATGGGACAGAACTATTCTAAAAGAAATTGAAAAAGCTATTCTCAATGCAAATCTTGGCTTTACTCCTGTCAACAACGGTGAGGTTATTCGTATATCAGTTCCACCCCTTACAGAAGAACGCCGAAAAGAGCTGAGCAAAAAAGTCAAAACAGAAGGCGAAGAAGCAAAGATTGCCATTCGTAACATTCGACGTTCTATTCTTGAAAAAGTTAAAAAACTCACCAAAGACGGCGTCCCCGAAGATGAAACAAAACAGGTAGAAAAAGAAATTCAACAAATTACGGATAAATCAATTGCCAAAATTGACGAGATAATTGCTGCCAAGGAAAAAGAAATCATGAGCGTTTAATCCATGTCCAGTTTCAAAAAACTCATTCGCCTTATCCTTCCATATTGGAAGGAGCTTTTGTTGTATTTCTTGTTCAATCTTTTATCCGTTATTTCATCTCTTTTTTCAATTACGATGGTCATCCCTTTTCTGAGAATACTTTTCGGATTGGAACAAATTGTTTCCAATCCTGTTCCACTTCAGTTTTCGCTCTCATCTATTCAACACAACCTCAACTATTTTATTTCCTTTCTAATTCAAAATTACGGAAACGAAAACACTTTGTTCATTATCAGCATGATGATTGTGTGTTTATTTTTTTTTCGCAACAGCTTTTCCTATCTTTCACTTCATTTCATTGCTCCTTTACGAAATGGTGTAATCAGAGATCTCCGAAATCAAATGTATCAGAAAATACTCAATCTTCCTCTTTCTTTCTTCACCAACGAGAGAAAAGGTGATATTTTGAGTAAAGTTTCTAACGATGTTCAAGAAGTAGATAACACTATCATGGCTTCCTTACAAGCTTTTCTCAAAGATCCTATTACCATTCTTGTTTATCTTTCTGCTCTGTTTTTTATGAATTATAAACTCACGCTAATCATTCTCATTGCTCTTCCTTTTATAGGTATTATTCTTGGAAATATTGGAAAATCTCTCAAACGTAAATCTCGCGTGGGGCAAGAAAAATTAGGCTTACTCATATCCCAAGTAGAAGAAACACTAAGCGGTATACGAATTATCAAAAGCTTTACAGCAGAAGATCATGCTTATGCCAAAAACATTAAAATTAACCAAGCATATACTCAAATCATGAACAAAATTTTCAGACGTCGAAGCCTTGCTCAGCCGCTGACCGAATTTCTTGCTACACTCGTTTTCGTGGTTATTCTCTATATTGGTTCTCTTATGGTTCTCCATCAACCTTCAGCGTTTTCTCCTGAATCTTTTATTGCCTACATCATGATTTTTTCTCAAATCATCCCCCCAGCTAAGAATTTTACTACATCTATGTACTCAGTTCAAAAGGGTATGGCCTCCTTTAATAGAATAGAACAACTGATCCAAACACCGGAAGTTATTACCGACTCTCCAGATGCCATTGATATAAAAGAATTTAAAGACAAAATCGAATTTGTTCACGTTTATTTTAAATACAATCAGGATACTACTTTGGAAGATATTAATCTTACCATCGAACGTGGCAAAACCATTGCCATTGTAGGTCACTCAGGAGCAGGAAAAACAACATTGGTTGACCTTCTTCCTCGTTTTTTCGATGTAACCAGCGGTGAAATTCTCATAGATGGCATTCCCATAAAAAAAATTACCATTACTTCTCTCAGAAGACTTTTTGGCATAGTTAGCCAGGAACCTATTCTTTTTAACGACACTTTTTTTAACAACATAGCCATCGGAAAACCTGATGCAACTATGGAAGAAGTTATTGAATCAGCTAAAATTGCTTATGCCCATGATTTCATTATGGAAACACAATTTGGCTATTACACCAACATCGGCGAAGGAGGTAACAAACTGAGTGGTGGTCAAAAGCAACGAATAAGCATTGCACGTGCTGTGCTAGCCAATCCTCCCATTCTTATTTTAGATGAGGCCACATCATCACTGGATTCGGAAAGTGAAAAAATTATTCAGGAAGCACTAAAAAATATCATGAAGAACAGGACATCTATCGTGATTGCTCACAGACTTTCATCAATTGTCCATGCTGATGAAATAGTGGTCTTACATCAAGGTAAAATTGTTGAAAAAGGAACTCACGCTGAGCTTTTAGACAAAAATGGTTATTACAAAAAACTTTATGATACTCAATTTTTCATAAACGAATAGTTCTCGAAAAGGCTTTTTTGACTGAAACGCTTTCTATTTCTCCGCCCAAAGAAGGATGGTTCTTCTTCACAATTACTTCAATGTTGCTTATTTGAGTGAATTTATTTAATAAACTCTCTCCAATTTGAAACAAAAGCCTTTCTAGTAAATTGTAAGATTTCTCGACGATGTGAGAAACTTCAATATATATGTCCTGGTAATTTAGAGCATATTTTAATTCATCAGTTTGCATAGCCTTTTCTGCATCGTATGTAATGATCAGATCAACTTCGATATTAGAAAAAATCATTTTTTCTTCAGGAAAACAACCTACAGGAGCCCTGAATTTCATACCTTGTAAGGCAAGTTCTGTCATATATTGTATCTTTGTGCAAAAATACGTATGTACGTTGAAAAAGAAGAAGAAAAAAAGGATACAAAAAATTCTATTGAAGAAATTATCGATGAACATTTAAAAACAGGAAGATTTTCATACGTTCATACAAGGTTTCCTCCAGAACCTAATGGCTACTTGCATATTGGACATGCCAAAAGTATATGTTTAAATTTTGGCATTGCCAAGAAATATCATGGTAAGTGCAATCTTCGGTACGACGATACTAATCCTCTCACCGAAGATGTCGAATACGTAGAAGCTATCAAAGAAGACATTAGATGGCTTGGTTTTCAGTGGGATGGAGAATATTATGCATCCGACTATTTTGAACAACTATATGAATGGGCTGAAAAACTTATCAAAGATGGCAAAGCTTATGTCTGTGAATGTTCTCAGGAAATTATTAGTCGCAACCGTACTACTCCCACCGAACCTGGCATAGTTTGCGAACATCGTAGCCGAAGCATAGAAGAAAACCTTGACCTTTTCCGCAGAATGCGCAAAGGAGAGTTCCCTGACGGAAGCATGGTTTTGAGAGCTAAAATAGACATGAATAGTCCTAACATGCACATGCGCGATCCCATCATGTATCGAATCATTCACGCACCTCATCATCGTCAGGGAAACAAATGGTGCATTTACCCCACGTACGATTGGGCTCATGGTCAGTCTGATTCTATTGAAGGAATAACACATTCTATATGCACCCTTGAATTCGAAGTTCATAGACCTTTATACGAATGGTTTATTCAACAATTAAACATACATGCCCCTCAACAAATTGAATTTGCTAGACTCAATTTAAGTTACACCGTAATGAGTAAGCGCATGTTACTCCAACTTGTTCAGCAAAAAATAGTTAATGGCTGGGACGATCCACGAATGCCTACCATTCGAGGCATGCGCAGACGTGGGTATCCACCAACAGCTATACGTTCTTTTGCCGAAAAAGTTGGAGTTGCTAAACGCGAAAATATTATTGAACTCTCTTTCCTAGAACACTGTGTTCGCGAAGAACTTAATAAGATCAGTGAAAGACGGATGGTTGTCATGAATCCTATCAAGCTCATCATTATCAACTATCCAGCTGATCAGGTGGAATGGCTTCCTGCTATCAACAATCCCGAGGATCCAAACAGCACAAGACGAGAGGTCCCGTTTTCACGTGAATTGCTTATAGAAGCAGAAGACTTTATGGAAAATCCACCGAAAGATTATTTTCGTCTTTCTCCAGGTCAAGAGGTCAGGCTTCGATATGGTTATTTTATAAAGTGTACTGGCTTTAAAAAAGATGAAAATGATAAAGTTATTGAGGTTTATGCCACGTACGATCCAGCATCGAAAGGAGGAAGTAGTCCCGACGGTCGCAAAGTAAAAGGAACTATTCATTGGGTAAGTGCTGCTCATGCCATTCCCATAGAAACCCGACTATATGATATGTTATTTACTGTACCTAATCCCGCCGACATTCAGGAAGAAGGAAAAACATTTTTAGATTATCTTAATCCTCATAGTCTTATTATTCAGACTGCTTTTGCTGAGCCCTCATTGCAAAATGCTATTTTTCAGCCAGAAACATATTATCAATTTGAAAGAATAGGATATTTTTTCCTTGACCCTGACTCAAGGCCTAATCATCTTGTTTTTAACCGCACTGTTACTTTAAAAGATAGCTGGAAGAAAATTATCGCCAAAATTACTTCATGAGAACGAGTATAAATTTTTTTATTATTTTTAATCTCGAAATGAGGAGGTATTATTTTTTTTTCTTGTTTTTCTTTTTTTTCTTAATGACATTTGCTCAGGAGAAAGATTCTATAAATCCTGAAAATACCAATGTTGCTTATTTCTTTGAACGAATGGTTAACGAAAAATTCTTCTTTCCCTCACGTCAGCCATCAAACTCAATGACAGAAATCATTCCCTACAATGATAGTATCATCATTGAAAGAATTAAGTATTTAAATTTACATTCACCTTTTGAATACAAATATGGAGAAGATGTAAGGAAATGGATAGATTTTTACTTATCAAAACCTTATTTCATTAGCCGTTTGCTGGGATTATCCTTACTGTACTATCCTTTATTTGAGGAAACCTTCGATAAATACGGAATTCCCCTTGAATTAAAACATCTTGCTATTGTTGAATCTGCACTTAATCCTGTGGCAAAATCAAGAGCTGGTGCTGCCGGATTATGGCAATTTATGTATAAAACTGGTATTTTATACGACCTTAATGTTACTTCTTACGTCGATGAAAGATTTGATCCCATTAAAGCCACAGATGCAGCTGCGAGGCATTTAAAAGACTTGTATACCATATACCAAGATTGGGCTTTGGTTTTAGCTGCCTATAACGCAGGCCCCGCATCCATCAATCGAGCTATCCTTAAAGCAGGTGGTGAAACAAATTATTGGAAAATCAAGCATCTTCTTCCACGTGAAACCAGACAATATGTTCCAGCGTTCATAGCAGCTAGCTACGTTATGACCTATTATAGAGAGCATGGAATCACTCCTCTTCAGCCTAAATATACAGATCAAAACATTGATACCATTACTATTCGCGAAAAAGTTACTTTTTCCTTGCTTTCATATTTTCTTGGAGTTGACGAAGAAGATTTAACTTTTCTGAATCCCCAGTACGTTAAAGGTGTAATCCCTGGCTCATCTTATGTACCTCTCATCGTTAGAATTCCACGCCAAGCTTCTCTTCTTTTCGTAGAAAAAGAAGCTAAATTATACGACAGCATTAACAAACTTAAGCTCAATGACACCGACCTGGTCGAAAATCTTAAGCCATTTGAAAAAGATCTTTCTTCATCTATTCCTACTGGTAAAAAAAGAACTCATACAGTAAGCAAAGGTGAAACATTGAGTATGATTGCCACAAAATACCGAGTTACAACTAGCCAAATTAAAAGCTGGAACAATCTGACTTCCAACTACATTTATCCCGGTCAGAAACTAATTATTTATTCCAACTATGAACCAACGACAACTTATGTTTCCCAAAACCAACCCTCCATCAAAATTTCTACAGGCAAAATCACTTATCATACAGTTCAAAAGGGAGAAACATTATGGAAGATTTCTCAGCTTTACGGTGTTTCAGTTGCTGATATAAAAAAAGTTAATAATCTTAGCTCTGATCAACTTCAAGTTGGACAAAAGTTAAAAATAGTTAAGCCATGAAATCTTTAAGAAAAATATTTTTTTTTACATTTAAAGCATTAGTGATATTTCTTCTCTTACTTGCATGTAATCAACCTTCGGAAAAAAAACTTCCAGTAAGTACTGGAACTATGGCAGAAGTTCTTGTCATTATGCCAGGATCTTTATGGAATTCACAAGTGGGTTCTTTTGTTAAAAACCTGTTACAACAAGACTTCAAAGGTCTTAACGCTTCAGAACCCATATTTATTCCACGTCATATCGAACCTCAAAAATTTGATGGCATTTATCTAACTTTCAGAAAAATCCTTCGTGTTACGATTGCCGACACAGTCAAAAAAAACAGAATTCTCTTCATAAAAGACCTCCACTCACATCCTCAACTTTTAGTTGACGTATATGCAACCGACGACACTAGTGCCATCGAATCCATCAAACAATTCGGGCAAAAAATCATAACAAGTTTTCAAGAAACTGAAATAACGCGCCTTCAAGAAGTCTTCAAGGAGCACATGAACGTAAAGATCAAAAAGCAGCTATCTGATCAATTTGGCTTTTACCTCACTATGCAAGAAAGTTTTTACATAGCTAAAACAAGCAATAATTTTGCCTGGCTTAGATTTGAACCTCGAGACTATTCCATAGGAATTCTGGTTTATACAAGAGACTTTAAAGACAGTTCTCAACTTACTTCTGATAGCATCATTTCATATAGAAACCTGATGACAAAAAAGCATATTCCTGGCCAACTTGAAGGATCCTACATGAGTACAGAAGACCAATTCGAACCTGAAGTTTGCACGGTTAAATTTAAAAATATTCAAGCCATTGAAATACGTCATTTATGGAAAACTGTTAATGATTACATGGGCGGACCTTTTCTTAGCTATACATTTCTCGACTCTTCAAAGTCAACGATCATTACTATCGAGGGATATGCTTATTATCCGAACCATGATAAAAGAGAACTCATGTTACAAATTGAAGCCATTCTCAAATCTTTCACACTTGCAGACAAGGAGTAGCCCTAATAGAGCAAATGCATTTTGCTTCTATTTCTCCATCCTGCATCAAACTTGCTATTCACAAAGTAAATCGTTAAATCAGCATCAAATTTGGAGTCAACAAAGTAAATTTTCTTATCAGCATCAAACTTTGAATCAACAAAAAACCATAAACCTTTGTTTTCTTTTGCATCAAATTTTGATTCACACTTGAAAACCAGCAAATCTGCATCAAATTTACTATTTACGACATAGACCTTAAAATCAGCATCGAATTTAGAGTCAACGATAAAAATTTTCTGAGGAAAAACATGGATTACAAAACACGTAATAAGGACAACAATTAAATTTTTCATATTAAAAGTTTTTCGTAGAGAGCAATGATTATGCCAAAAAAATACTAATCTTTTACTTCTTCGTAATCGACGTCGACGATATTTTCATTATTTTTTATTGAAAAATTAAAGCGATTCTTTTTTCTAAAGGAAATAAAAACGCGTTTGTATTGCTTTTGTGATGGATTATTTAGACCCATTTTAGATAAAGATTTTTTTACATACATACGGATCAGCCATGGGAATATCCACTTTAGCGAAACGAGAAAAAAAACATATAAGCCCACAATTATCAATAAAATCCGTAAAAGCATATTTCTATTATTTCAATTCTATTCTGGGATCCAGAGCACGATACACCAAATCCATTGCAAAGTTAATCAGGATCATAAAAAAAGAAACAAAAAGCAAACAGCCCATAAGCAAAGGAAGATCATATTTTTCCAAACTTTGAACTATCAAAAAACCAATTCCTTTGTAATCGAAAACATATTCGACAAAAATTGATCCTGCTAATATAGAAGCAAACCATCCCGTTGCATGAGTCAACACCGGATTAAGCGAGTTTTTCAAAATATGCCTCCAAAAAATAGTTCGCTCAGAGAGACCTCTAGAACGTGCATATATTACATAATCTAGGGGCATTTGTTCGAGAACTGCATTCCGCGTAAGAGATACAAAAATAGCAAGAGGACGAATAGCAAGTGTGATTCCTGGCAAAATTATATGCAACAATGACAGACGAGATTCTCCAGTCGCCAAATCTATTTCATACAAATTACCAAACATGGGAAGACCAGTGATGTCTCCTAACACATATGCAAAAACGTACAATATGAGCAAGGCTGCAAAAAAAGACGGAACACTCATACCTGTCACGCTTAGAGCAATAATAGTACGATCCATCCACGTATCTTTGTTGTATGCAGCAAGAACGCCTAACAGAACACCTATGAGAAATGCAAGCGTAAGCGAAAAAACAGCAAGCCATAACGTTGCAGGAAAAAAATTTAAAATAGTATTTAAAACAGGACGGCCTGTTTGATACGAATTTTTTAAATTTATTTTTTTTAAAATGAAATTTAGCTTTCCTAGTTTCAAAAGAATAAAAATCTCATCCTCTTTAACCCGAAATAATTGGGAATTTTCGTCAACCGAACTAAATCCAAGAAAAGACAAATCGTTCAAATATAAAATATACTGTTTCCATAAAGGCAAATCCAGACCTAATTCTTTTCTTATCGCCATTTCAGTCTTGAGATCGGACCTTTGCCCTAAGAGTAACCTAGCTGGATCGGAAGGTAAAGCGTGAAATATGAAAAAAAGGATCGTCGCTGTTCCCCATAAAATGAGTAATCCCTGAATCGATTGTTTCAGAAAAAACCTCATGGAGATTTGGACTTTATGTACTTATCTTTAAGAGAAATTATGTCCAACTTGTTCAAATCTGGAGCGTCTCTCCAAGCCCATTTCTTCAGAATAACTCCATCATACATTAAAACAATTCCAGGATTGCTTCTCACCATCATTTTCAATACAACATCATCGGAAAAATACGTGGGTGCTTCCCACTGATATTCATGTTTAAGGGAATCGGCTTCAGATTTTTCATTTGCTGTCAAAATACAAGTAGCAATGTTTTTAGATTCAGATGTATGGATGAATAGCTCGATCTTTTCTACAGCTTTCTTGGGAACCTTTCTTAAATCATAACTTACAATCATGAATTGATAATCAGGATAGCTAATAACCTGATTACTCACATCAAGGTCCATATCATTAAAAACACTAAACATATATGGTGGTTTTTTCCCAGGAACAATACGTTGACTTACAAATTCGTGCTCTGACATCCAAACACTATCGTTCCACGGGAAATTATCAGCAGGGTATTCTTTTATTTGACCTGTTTTTTTGTTTTTATAAGTTACAAAATATTGATCTTTGACAGTTGAATCTGGTTTCAAAGATAAACCAGCTTTGTATGGCAGAAAATCTATAAGTGGTAAATGTCTCAAAGAGTATACAGAAATTCCCAGAATAAAAAAACCAAAAATTACAATAATAACCCATTGAATGCGTGAATGTAATACAGGTTTTAATCTTTTTCTCTCAAGATAAATGGGTATAAGCATAATGGTGAAAACCACATTTTTAATAAAAGTTTGCCAATTGGTCATTTTAATAGCATCACCAAAACAACCACAATCTGTAACCACGTTAGTTATAGCAAGATAAAGAGTGAGTGGTAGAAAAATTAGCATAAGTAAAATGGCACCTAATAGCGATAGTTTTGGTCTTAACCCAAAGACAAAACATATGCCTATCAAAAATTCCACCATGCTTAAAGTAATTCCTAATACTAACGCATAAGGTACAGCCCAATCCCATCCAAACGCAAAAAAGTAATCTTCTAACTTGAATTGCGATCCCCATGGATCGACAGCCTTTACAAAACCCGAAAATATAAACACCAAACCCAACAAAAATCTACTAATTCTGGCTATTTGTATACGCATTTTTTTTTCAAAAATATAAATTTTGGGGAGATTTTGTACTTTTCAAATCCACCTCAGGAATCCTTTAATAGTTTTGTATTACTTTTGCAAAAAAACATGGAATCTATTCGTCAGAAGCGTGTAGCTCGACTAGTCCAACAAGAACTAGCCAACATCTTCATGAAAAAGGGAAAAAACTGGTTTGGCAATGCCATGGTGACTTTGACTGTCGTCAGGATGACCGCTGATTTGAGCATCGCTAAAATTTACGTAAGCATTTACAATACAACAGATAAAAACTCCGTCCTCGAGGATATTAAAATCTATACTTCAGAAATACGAAAAGAATTAGGATTACGCCTAGCTAAGCATCTCCGAATTATTCCCGAGTTGCGCTTTTATATAGATGACAGCTTAGACTTCATAGAACGCATAGATGAAGCTTTGAAAAAGAAATGAAAAAATTTTTCTTGTGGACATGGTGGCTAGCATTTAAGTTTTGGAAAGCACGTAAAGCACATAGCATCATTCAGATCGTTCAATCGATCTCTTTCTGGGGAATTGCTATAAGTAGTGCTGCATTGATTATTATTCTTTCTGCTTTTAATGGCCTGGAAAACCTCATCACTACTTCGATCAAACAATTTCATGCATCCTTACGAATAGAACCTAAAGAAGGCAAATATTTTACATTATCAGAAATTGATACTTCTCTTTTTACATCTTCCTATTGTAGCAGCTGGAGTCCTGTTTATGAAGACATGGCTATTGCCCAATACGGTGAATATCAGAAAGTGGTCGTGATTAAAGGTGTAAGGCCCAATCAGGGATATGAAGAGAATTTTAAAGATCTTCTTTTAGATGGTCTTCCCATTCTACAAGGAGATTCATTAAACTTCTGTTGGGTTGGTCTTGATCTCTTTTATCAATTAAACATATCATTAACTCACTATTCTAACTCCTTAACACTTTTTGCTCCCCACCCCAAGACTTCTCCATCATCTCTTTTTACAACCGATTTTAAGAGCTTAAGAATTTTACCTGTGGCCGTTTTTTCAGCTCAGCAAACATATGATCGTCTCTACATAATCGCTCCATATTCATTTACAATTCAATTATTCGAACGTCCCTCCACGTGTACTGCTATCGAAATTTTCATCTCACCTGATGTTACTGAAACTAAAGCCAAAAAGTTTTTTCAATCAAAATTGGGGGATCGATGGATCGTAAAAACGCGCTTTGAACAGGAAGAAGCAATTTTTAAAATTATTCAAACCGAAAAAATATTTGTATCATTACTCCTTTCTTTTATAGTTTTAATTACTTCATTTACCCTGATCACTGCTATAACACTAACCATCCTCACCAAGATGAAGGACATTTCTATCTTGTGGGCCATGGGAGCAACCATTCAAAAGATCAGACAACTTTTCTTTCTCGAAGGACTTATCATTACAATCTTCGGATTGTCAGTTGGTTTGATCACAGGATCAATTATTTTGATGCTACAACAACAATATGGCTTCGTCACCTTTAGCACTACTAGTGATACCTTTGCTTCAAATGTCTATCCAGTCAAAATTTACCTACATGATTATTTTTATATTTCCGGTATTGTAATGTTTATTGGCTTTATTTTATCCTATCTAGCAAGCAAGCAAATCAATGTAAAAGACTTTCAGCTTCGTACGCCAGCATCGTAGAATTATGAAAATCATGATAATAAATTTTGGCTCGAAACCACCAGATTATATTCAGAACGGACTAAATATTTATATTAAACGAATCAAGGCATATTTTCCAATAGAAGTAAAAGAACATAACTTGCGTTCAGATGACGACGAAGAAAAAATTCTCGATAAAATGAAAGAAAAGAATTGCCAGGTGGTACTTTTGAGTGAAGACGGAGAACTCATGGACTCAAAATGTTTCGCTCAAAAGATTCAATATTGGTTCAACTCTGGCAAGAAAAATCTCATTTTTGTAGTAGGTAATGCTTATGGCTTCAGTGAAAAAATAAAAAAAAACTATCCTTTACTATCTCTTTCTTTGCTTACTTTCAATCAACATTTAGCCTTACTCATATTAATTGAACAAATTTATCGGGCACTTACCATTTTGCATCATCACCCCTATCATCACTAAGCCACCAAACTGTTTCTTATAGTAGCTACGAATAAAGAATGAAATCATTTAATTAATAATTTTGTTGAATGATCTCATTATTTAAAAACTCTTTCTATACATTCATAACCCAGGTCATTTCTCAAATTATCTCGATCTTGGCAGGCATTTTCTTAACACGACTTTTAGGTCCTTACGATAGAGGTCTTTATGCTATATTCCAATCAGACGTTGGATTATTCACAACAATTTTAGGATTTAGTGTCAATCTTGCTCTTATTTATTTTATAGCTCAAAATGTTTCTTTCAGAAAAATTAACAAATACAGTTTAATCTTTACAGCAACTACCTTGATTTTGAGTTTGATTGCTTTTTTAATACTGAATCTTACCCCTTTCCTACATATCATTTTTCATAAAGATTTCGATGTAGAAATCTATTTTGCTTTTTTTGTTGTCTTAATTCTAACTCAATTAAACACTGTTTATACTGCATATTTTCAAGGTATACAAAATTTTAATGCCGTAAATAAAATAACATTAATTAATAGCTTTTTGAATTTCATATGTTACCTTACGGCTTATGTTTTATTTAAGAATTACAACATTCAAATTAAATTTTTTGAAGTTATCCTTATAAGTGTATGTATTAATTTATTGATTTTCTTCCTCAACGTTTACTTTTTTAAAAACATTTTTTTGCCTGAAGTTAAAGCAGACTTTCGAAGAGACATCCATTTCAAAGACTTTTTTACATATTTGTTAACAAATCACATTTCCATCGTAATTAATTTTTTTAACTATCGACTGATTATCTGGATTGTTTCATACTATTTAACACCTGAAGAAGTGGGATATTTTTCTCTTGCTTTGGGGTTAGGTATTCTTGCTACCTTCTTGTCAAATCCATTATCACAGGTGCTTTTTCCATACTTGAGCAACAAAGAAAATATAGCTGAAAAAAATGATGTTTTCGTTTTATTTGCACGATTACATTTTTCACTTGTTCTACCCATAGCATTGCTGGTTTTTTGTGTTTCATCATTACTAATTCCTTTTTTGTATGGAAGTGAGTTTATCCCATCAGTACAAATTTTCAACATTCTTATTTGGGGGATGGTTTTTTCAGCACAAACAAAAATTATGGCCACATTCCTACTTTCTATTAATCAATCTAAATATAATTTATATGGAACTATTATTGGCTTAGTTACAAATGTCTTTCTAAGTGTCATTCTAGTTCGTCAATATCAATTAAAGGGTGCTGCTTTTGCAACTTTGTTGACTTATTTGGTTATTTTTTTGGTGGTTTTTATAAGTTTGATGTGCGTAGGTAAGTTAAAAAAAATAAATGTTTTTTTCATTTCTCTGAAAGACTTTTATCAAATAAAAAGTTTGCTTTTTAAAAGGAAACATTTATAAGCATGTTTATCTGTTCTTTAATTATAATTTTGTAAATGAAATGTGAGACGAAGGTGTATATGAAAAATATTTTTTCGTTTATTGTTAAAATCATGTTTGTATTATATATTTTAATTCTTTCTTCATGTCGAAAAGACCCGTCTTGGCATACTGAATATGAAATTCCTCTTTTCAATGATAAACTAACTCTTTCAGATTTGGTAGTAGATTCTCTTATTGACGAAGACACAAATCATACCGCTATTCTTGTCATTGATAAGGATTTAATTTCTATAACTACTGATAGTTTCATTTCCCTTCCTGATTCGTTGTTTTATTTAAAATATGTTCTACCCATTGGTGTCGTAGTACCACCAAACACACTAGTGCTTCAGAAAACAGAAAGTAAATACTACGATCTTGGAGGGCCCGAACTCACCCAACTTCGTATCAAGAGTGGAAAATTGTATATCCGTGCCTATAATTATGTACATGATCAAGCATTAATTGAGTATACCATTGAAAGTTCTAACAAAAACGGCTCCCCTGTTAAATTAACAGGTCTCATGCCTAGCTATCCACTAACGGGGAAATATCTCGAAAAGTACATTCCCATAGATGGTACATTCTTAGATTTAACCCAGTCCTATAGGCATAAAAATTCCATCAGGTCTACTATAAAAATTTATGCCAATCCGTATGCAGACACTAATGTCGTAGTCAATTATGGAGATAGCATTAACATTCTAATTGAATTTCGTGATATAATTATTGATTATGCCAGAGGATATTTTGGCTCAACTCAAATAGACATTATAGAAAGCTCCTATTTTTCTTTTTTTAAAGACCTTGGTGTAGATTTTTTAGACCTGAGTAATGTTAAGATGAAACTAACTCTTTCAAATTACATCGGTGCCGACGCAATTTTCTCTATTGACTATATGACAGGTATTGGAAAGCAAACCATATCCCTTCAAAACGACTGGTTAGGTAAACCTATTCATTTGGCTCGCGCTCTGGAAAATCCTCCTTTTTCTGGGCAGGTGATCCCAAGTGAATTTACGATCGACTTATCGCAAGGTAACTTAGAGGAATTCATCGAAAATTTACCTTCTCAAATACTATTCAGAGTACGAGGTCACGTTAATCCGCTCGGTAACATTTCAAATGGAAACGATTTCGTCTATTATGGTAATGGACTTAAGTTTCACTTAAATGCAGAAATACCTCTTAACCTGGCTTTTTCCAATCTTACCCTTAAAGATACATTCGACTTCAAAATGCCAAAACTCGACAGATTTAATATTGAAGAACTCAAGCTCGTTTTGAATTGCTGGAATAGTTTTCCGATCGATGCTTTCTTAAACATGTACATTCTCGATTCACAAAATCAATTGATGGATAGCCTGATAACTTCTACATCAATTTCAGGAGCCTTTACCAATTCCAGTGGATTTGTAGTCGCCCCCCAACATAGCCTCTCTATTATATCAGTTCCTGAAGAAAAGATAGAACACTTATTGAATGGCAGTAAATTAATGCTTAAAGCAATCTTTTCTACGTGTCAAGGCTACAACAAAGTTCATATCACTCCTGAAAGTTATATTGATATTAAAATCAAATTGTTGGTAAAATTGCGTGTGGAATGAAAATATTTTCATTGTTTTCTTTTTTTACTTCGCTTACATTTCTCATAGCTCAAGCAGAGGTGGGTTTATACAACCACATGGATCTTGGAAGCCGCTGGCTTTCTAAAAACTTCTTTAATGCTTTTTATCAAGGACAATATCTGGATTCTGTTCTGAAACAAAAAACTTTGAAAAAAATGGGAACATTCAACACTATTGGTGCATATGCATATTCCAGAGTCAATGCACTATTTCCTTTGAAGGATTCTTCTTCACTATATTTTTTATTTTCCCATCAACTTGGAGGAAGCTTACAATTCAATAAAAATCTTTTTGAACTGATCTTTATTGGTAATAAATCTTTTGAAGATTCAGCCTTTACCCTAAATAGCACTGCCCAATATTATATGCATCTTACTTCAATTGGAGGAGGTAAAATTGTCCGAAAAGGTTCATTTACCTTGCAAACTGGTGGGGTGTTAAGTTTTATCCTAAACGCAACTTCTGCTGACTTCTCAAGAACTAAACTTTCTTTTTCTGAAAATATCGACACAATATTTGCTAGAATTGACGGTTTTATAGAAACTACCTCATCAAACGCAACATTCAAAGGGATGGGTTTGGGAATGGATATATCATTAACCTGGGACAATGCCTCAGAACAAGCTGGTATCAGTATTTTTAATATAGGACCCGCTTTGCTTTTTAGACAAGCCAAAATACATTATTTCGACAGTGCTCTTCATTTTTACGGATTTACTTATGATGACATCAAAGCTTTAGCTAATCAGGAAGATTCCTTACCATCTTCTATAGATGAAATACTTACAGTAAAACATGATACTGGCTTTAAAGTAAAAATTCTTCCTTTTATACTTCATGGTTATTTTCAGCAGTATTTATTCAATGGCCAGTTAAAAGTTCAGATGTTTTACACTCCGATTCCTTCCTTTATCCCTCAAATATCTGTTTCTTACTCTTTGAAACCTGTTGAATGGGTTTCCTTGGGTCCAATCATCAGATATGGGGGGTTTAATAATTTTACAGTAGGTATGACTTCGCAAATTGTTTTTAAAAATAAACTTAGATTAAACCTTTCACTTCCTACTCTTTCTCAAATGTTTAAGACCTCGTATCTTGGTTATGCCTTTTCCCTTGGATTTCAATACATATTCAATTAAAAATAATCGCATGAAATTCAAGATTTGGATTTTATCAAAGTTAATGGCTTTAATGGTATTCGGGCAACACCCATACGTTCGAACATACGGAATAAGCGGGTTTAATAATGAAGGTGTTGACATTTTGGCTTTACCTGATACAACTTACATCATAGCCGGAAACAGAGTATCTCCTCAAGGTTACTCATGGGCATGGATATTCAAAGTGGATAGCCTAGGAAAAATTATTTGGGAAAAATATATCGATCAATATAACCTCAGTAGTGTATCCGAGCTTCGAAAGACTAAAGATGGGAATTTTTTGGTGATAGGGACAGGTCTTAAAAACAATCAATACTCAGGATTTGTTTATAAAATGTCACCTTCAGGGCAGATCATATGGAATTATGATCACATCACCTATGAGTGGAACGAAGGAAATACTGTTTGTGAAGGAAAAGACGGTTATGTATACGCTGCATTTACCATGTTGGGAAATGATTCTCTCACTCAAGATGTCATGATTGTTAAACTTTCTGGTGATGATGGTTTGCCAATTAAACATCGACGCTTTGCTTGGCAAGAAAAACAAGAAGCAACATTCATAGATACTTTATATGATTATACGCTTGGTATTTGTATGGTTACCAGTGACTCATTGGGTTACTCAAGTCATATTGTTCAATTATTACAAAATCTTGATTCTGTCCGAACCATCAATTACTCATCCGACACCATGCAAATTCACTTGAACGGCTTTGTAATCGATACCCTCAATTTGCTTGTTCTCTATGGATTTCACCAAAAATATTACTTAAATGAAACAAGGTTTTTTATTGGGCGGTTAAATTTAAATACAAGTAATTCAAATATTATGTTTTGGGATTATTATATGATTACTGCAAACGATGGGGTTATTGACAGAACAACTAATAATTCTTACATTGTCGGGCACACCATCAAAAGTTTCGGTTTCGGTAATTATGATGTTGCTTTGTGGGTTGATTCTGTTCCCTATGATCGTATGGGTTATTACGGGGCTCTCCAATACGACTGGGGTTATGCCATTGATCTAAGTCCAGACAACGCTGTGGTCATGGTCGGAAGCACCGAAAACTACTTTCCTACTGTTCGTTCCATCATACTTATCAAACTACACAAGACCATTCTTTCGTACAATGACCTTGACCATCAACATTATACATCTTTACAGCCTTATTCTATTTCGACCCAAAATATCTTTTGTTTTCCTAATCCCACAAATGGAACTATACACTTCTCGGGGTGCGAAGAAGGTGAACTTGTTCTTTATGATATATATGGCCATTCCGTATATCGATCCAATATAAACAATTCTTTGTACACTCTTCAAATTCATGAACTCCCCAATGGTTTGTATTTTGCTAATTTATTCTGTGGCAAACAAATTCATCACTTTTCAATAGTTTTGCAGAAATGAAGAAAACAAAATTTCTCGTTTTTTCTATACCTTCTATTCTTGCTCTGTTTGCAGGAGGATGGGTCTTCAAACATTTTTCTGAGCAAGATCATCAGACATCTATTGGCTATTTAAACGAAATTCAAGACAGTTTAATCTTCGTAGCCACAGGAGATGCCATGATGCATCTCCCACAGCTTAAGATGGCTACAGATCCATTGACTGGTACCATTCGTTTTGATTCCTGTTTTAGCTTGATCAGACCTCTCGTCAAATCTGCCCATCTTGCTATGGTCAATTTTGAAACCACTCTGGGTGGCGAACCTTATTCTGGATTTCCCAGATTCAGTGCACCCATTGAATTTGCTGATGCTATCCGACGTACTGGATTTAACATTTTTGTATATGCTAACAACCATGCATGTGATAAAGGTAAAGTTGGATTGGATGGAAACATCAATTATGCTGAATCAAATAGGCTTTATTATGCTGGCATTTACAAAAGTTCTGAAGAACGAAACAAAAAATATCCTCTCATTATACCTTTTCGTCAATGGAAAATTGCAATATTGAACTACACGTACGGCACGAATAAAATAAATCCACCTGCCGGATATGTGGTGAATTACATCGACACTTTTCAAATATTGAATGACATTATAAAAGCTAAACAAGCTAATCCTGCTTTGATCATATGCGCTATCCACTGGGGCGAAGAATATCAGATCCAACCTAATGAAAATCAAAAGCAAATTGCTGCCTTTTTGCTTAAACATGGTGTTAACATCATTATTGGCAGTCACCCTCACGTAATCCAACCCGTTGAGTTTTTCATTCCTCCTGGTGATATGGAAAAACACTTAGTAGCTTGGTCTATGGGTAATTTTATCTCTAATCAAAAATCTATATACACCGATGGAGCCATGTTGCTATTTGCTACAATATATTTTTATCCCAACAACCAAGCAAAAATTGGAAAAGTCCAGGTGCTTCCCCTGTGGCGATTTAAAAATAAGATTCCTCCCGGTTATTACCTGATTCCTTCCTTTGCAGATAGCAATCAATTAAACCAATACGGTTTTACATATGAAGACAAAAAAACATTTTATCATGTCATAGAATACATACGACGACAAACTTTAACTGAAAATATAAGCGAATACACTCATGAAGGAAATTAATAACGAAATCGTATTCCCCGAACTGGAAGAATTTCTTTTCGTAGGCAAAGAATACTGTTTCTTTTTAGAAAAAATATCTTCTAGAGAAGTCCATGATGTTCTGGACTATGTAAGGAAAATTCTGCCTTACCTTTACATTAAAGCAAGTATGATACCCTTTTCTGAACTTACTGACGACGATTTTATTCAGCGATATGTCAGCGAAGAAGATTATGAGATTGTTTTCAACGAAGTACGTGAAAAAGTCCAAACACTTGAACCTCATTACATTTACAATCCTGAGTTAAAAGAGCCAGAAAAAATATCCATAGCTGAAGCATTGACTGACATTTACCAAGATATCAAGGATTTACTTTTAGCCTTTAACCGAGGATTGACCCATGAAAAAATCTCAGTAGAAAAATATGCTCATCTTTGGTTCATAGAACGAATTGGCACGCGAATTGTACAGGTTTTGCCAGCCTTTCATCAATGGTACGTTAATACTTATCAGCGTGAAGTATAATACAAAACATATGAAAAAGATAATTTATCTCTTGATTGGGTTTATGTTTACTTTGCAGTTAAGTGCACAGGGATACAAAATCTATCTTAAAACCAACTGGAAAGATACCAACATTTTGATCGGATACTATTATGGTAAGTATCAGTACGTACTTGATACTGCCCGAGCCGACAAAACAGGTCTTGCTACGTTCGAGAAAAAAGATACTGTCAAAGGCGGCATTTATTTCTTTGTGTTTCCTGACAAAAAGTATTTTGAGTTTATTCTCGATAAAGATAGAAACATTCGTTTCGAAGCCGATACGTCAGATTTTATTAATACTCTTAAAATCAAAGGATCTGAAGACAACATAGTATTTAATAACTACCAACGTTATGTTACTAGCAAAGCAAAAGATGCGGAGAATTTATCTAAAAAATACAAATCTTTGAAAGAAAGAAATTCTCAATCAGATAGTTTGAAATTGCTTGAAGAAAAAATCAAAAAGCTCAATGAAGAAGTCATTAATTACAAGACTGATTTGATTAAAAAATATCCTCAAAGCCTACTTACTAAAACACTTATAGCATCGAAGGACCCTGAAGAACCTAAAAATGTACCTGTTCTTGAAAACGGCAAAAAAGATTCTCTTTTCATTTACATGTATTATCGTAAACATTTTTGGGACAACGTAGATCTAGCAGATGATAGACTATTGCGAACTCCCATTTTTCACAACAAGTTGGAAACATATTTTACCAAAGTCATACCTCAAATCCCCGACACAATCATCAAGGAGGCAGATGCATTTATTGAAAAGGTAAAAAGTAACAAAGAATTGTTCAAATATACTGTTTGGTATCTTACCTATACCTCAGAAACATCCCAGGTTATGGGTATGGATGCTGTTTTTGTTTATTTGGTTGATAAAATTTATAGGCCAGGTCTTGCCTATTGGGTTTCTGAGAAAACAACTAAAAAAATGATTGAAAAAGCTGATAAAATAAAACCCAACTTAATTGGTAAAATTGCTCCTGAATTGATTCTAATCGATACCAACAACAATCTCGTATCTTTGCACTCAATCAAAGCCAAATATGTGATTCTATATTTTTGGGATCCCCAATGTGGTCATTGTGCAAAGGAAACACCAAAACTTATTGAATATTTTCAAAGAATTAAAGACAGTTTGAATATCAAAGTTTATGCGGTATGTACCGATTCAAGCCTCACCCGCTGGAAAAAAGGCATTATCGAGAAAAAAATGGGTGATTTTATCAATGTTAATGGGACTCGAACAGCGTATGGTAATTTTCACGAATCTTATGATATTTATTCAACTCCTGTCGTATATATTCTTGATCATAGAAAGCGTATTATAGCTAAACGAATACCTGTAGAACAGATTGATTCTTTTCTGAAATTCTATGAAAAAAAGCCTCTTTTCAAAGATTGACGCATTACCTTATTCACAAGTTGGTGTGTTTTTTGTTTTTATAGAGATACTTTCTCTTACAGTCGTATATCTATCGACCAAGCTTTTGCTAAACAATTTATCTTTCCCTGTATTTGGTTTCTACTGGTTCCTTTCAGGTTTTTTTTGGAATTTACTCATCGTTTTTTTTGATCCAAAGACTTATCAATCAATCATAGATATTTTTCGTTTTCCACTTTTTATGTTCTCGATTGGATTTTTAGACGCTGTGGCAACTGTTATGTGGTTCAAAGCTATTGAATCTACTCCTAATCCCAGCATCGTATCTTTTATGACCAACGTGAGTCCAATTTATGCCTTGATTTTAGGATATATCTTTCATAAAGAGCGTTTCAAATTGCTTGAAGTTATAGGAATGGTCATTACTTTTGCCGGTCTTATTATGATTTCCTACCAGAAAAATATAACTGTTCATGGGTTTATGTTTGAGAATGCTGGAATAATTTTAATTTCTTCACTTATAAGTCAAGCTGGTAAAACCATTTTAAAGTATAGGATAAGTTCTTTCCATCCAGTAGCTTTCGCTGTTAATAGACTTTTCTTTCTGTTGAGCTTTGTTATCATCTTTTTGATGCTAGAGCCAAAAAAATATAACCTTTCAATTCCTTTCGAACAAGCTTTCTTGATCTTCTTAGCTTCTTTTTTTGGCCCTTTTCTTGCTACCATTGCTGGATATAAAGCTCTCTCTTTGCTCAAAATGAGTACGTATTCCTTTCTCTCATCAGTTCGTTCTTTGTTTGTCCTTATTGCTTCTTTTATTTTTTTACATAAACTTCCCCTGGTTCATCAAACAATAGGTGGCCTCCTTACTATCATTGGTTTCCTTTTCATTTCTATGAAAAATAAATACTATGATCCAAATAAAAACGGTTCTTAAAAACTCTTTTCATCACAAAAAATTAAGATAATTCTTCGAATTTTTTTATTTTTGCTTATCAAAAAAAAATTATGAATAAGAAAGTGTTTATTTCATTAGCATTAGTTTTATGTACATTTTTTTCGTGTAGCAGCTACGAAGATGGACCGGCTGTAAGTCTTATTCCCAGGAAGGTTCGCCTCGTCAATAAATGGAAAATGGAAAAGAAATTTATAAACGACCAAGAACAAACTTTGAGTGAAGATGAGAAAAAAGGATACTGGAATTTAAAAAACGATAATACAGCTGAAGTAGTTTCTTACTCGGGTAGTTTAACATATACCTTTACAGGAACATGGGAAGAAGTAGATCATTATAATAAAGTCAGAATTAAAGTTAGTGGAACCTTCTTGGGCTTTCCCGTCACACTAGAAGATGAATACATCATCCTAAGGCTAACAAACAATGAACTATGGGTTAAACAAGTGAAAAATAACGAGACTTATGAATATCATTTGGTAACCTATTAAAAAATTTTCTACCTTTGTAATACAAAAAAATAATAACATGAAAAATTATTTGTCTATCGTAACAATTATGATCCTATTTACCCTGGTTTCTTGTGGTAAATACGAAGAAGGCCCTGCTATCAGCTTTCTCCCTAAGAAGGCTAGATTAGTTAATAAGTGGAAAATTGAGAAGCATTTCTTCAACGATCAAGAACAGACTCTTTCCGAAGATGAAAAGAAGGGATACATTGAATTTAAGAAAGACAACACATTCGAAAGTGTTTCTTATGATGGATCTGTATCATTTACATTAACAGGTACATGGGAAGAAATCGACAATTATTCTCAGGTTAAAGTTAAGTACACAGGCGTTTACATGGGAGTACCTTACTCTTATGAGACAACTTTCACTATTTTGAGATTAAAGAACAATGAATTATGGATCGAATACAAAGACGAGAACAACAATCGTTACAAGGAATATTATGTAAGTTATTAAAACAATAATGAACTTTTTTACCCGCCTATTGGCGGGTTTTTTTATTCCGTTATAGTATGTTTTGACACAAAATCAATTCCAATTATTAATTCTTATTTAATTTTATACAAAAAAACCATGAAAAGAGTAGCAGTTATCTTATCAGGTTGTGGAGTATTTGACGGCTCAGAAATTCATGAAGCCATCATGTCTATGTTAGCCATTGATCAACTGGGAGGTGAATACACCCTCTTTGCACCTAACAAAAATCAAGCACACGTTATTGATCACTTGAACGGAGAAATAAGTAAAGAAACACGAAATGTACTGGTCGAAGCAGCTCGTATTGCTAGAGGAAAGATCCAACCTTTGGAAAATCTAAGTGCAAACGACTTTGACGCCCTGGTCATTCCCGGTGGTTATGGTGTTGCCAAAAACCTATCAGATTACGCTTTTAAAGGCGAAAACTTCTCTGTGGATCCAGTTTTTGAAAACATAGTTAAAGCTTTTTACAAAGCTAAAAAACCTATTGCAGCCTTATGTATCGCACCCGTAGTTATTGCCAAAATCATTGGACAAGATGTTCAAGTTACCATAGGTTCCGATCAAAATACTGCTGGTCACATCAATCAATTTGGAGCAAAACACGTCGAAACTAATGCCACTGGTGTTGTAGTTGATAAGAACCATAAAATAGTAACCACACCTTGCTACATGTTAGCTTCTCGCATTAGTGAAATATATGAAGGAGCTTACAAGGCCATAAAAGAATTATTTGAGCTTATGTCATGATACAAATTTCTGCATCTATTCTTTCAGCAAATTTTCTCCGATTAGAAGAAGAAATCGAAGAATTAAACCAGAGCGAAGTTGATTTCATTCATATCGATGTAATGGATGGGCTTTTTGTGCCCAACATTTCTTTAGGTTTTCCAGTCATTGATGCTATTGCTAACGTAGCCAAAAAACCTCTCGATATTCATCTCATGATTTACAAACCTGAACGTTACATTGAAAAATTTTTAGAATACAAACCAGCTTTCATTAGTATTCACTACGAAGGACAAGACCATCTGCACAGAGTAATAGAGCTCATTAAAAAAAATGGAACCAAGGCTGGTGTGGTAATCAATCCTCATACACCGGTTTCTGTTTTAGAATCTACTCTTTGCGATGCTGATATGGTTCTTGTCATGTCGGTCAATCCAGGTTTTGGAGGTCAACAATTTATTCCCCATTCACTTACAAAAGTCAAACAGCTTCGTAATCTCATCGATGATCTAAAAACATCCACCCTCATTGAAGTAGACGGAGGAATCAGTAAAGAAAATGTTTCCTTGCTCGTACAACATGGAGCTGACATCTTGGTAATAGGCAATGCTCTTTTTACTCAAAAAAATAAAGCTCAATATATTCAAGCTATTAAAACTCTAGTAAGTACCTGAATGAAGCATGGTTATCATACAATTTAACACGCACTCTATGCCTTTGGAGTAGGCTAGTTTTTCAAGTTCGGGATTATAAGTACCAGGATTGAATATAATTCTCTGGGGTTCAAGGGAAAAGATGTATTCATACCATTCTTTCTGTTTTTCTTCAGATATATACAAGGATACGGTGTGAACTTTTTCAAATTTTGTTTTACAAGTCACAATAGGTATATTTCCAATGATTCCGTCTCTAACACCTACAGGGTAAATAGGTATGCCATACTGTATGCAAAGCAAAGTTGCAATATAAGAATATCGATCAGGATTGGGACTGGCGCCAATGATCACTGTAACTTTTTCCATCTCCCCTCTTTTTGTAAATATAATAAATTCAAGGCCTTTATGCAAATTGATCTTGTTAGTCAAATATGTATATTAGTTTTTAAAAAAATGTAATATCTATACAAAAGAATTATTTCCGTTTACTTCTAATGATATCAATTTTTTTTATTTTTGCACGGGTTGGTTCTCTTCTTCTTTATCAAGGAAGGAGAGCTAAGAGGGAATCGGGTGAAAATCCCGAGCAGTGCCCGCTGCTGTGAGTCCCTAAACGTAGCTTAGGCAAATTCTCCTTGCCACTGTTCGTAAGAACGGGAAGGCGTCTAAGCTGGGACAAGCCAGAAGACCTGCCAGCTCATGTTCGTCTGCTACCTTTCGGGGTCAAAAGGTACAGAAAAGTCAATCAAAAAAATTTTTAACTATGAAAAAAAGCATTTTTCTCGTACGTATGGTAGGCATTTTATTTTTTACAATGCCCCACAAATTCTTTTCTCAAAACAATTTTAGTTTTAGTGATATCACCTTCTGGATAGGCAACGGGCCATACAAAGCAGCTCTTGTTGTAGACTTTAATGACAATCTCCAACCTGAATGTTTTGTATGGGGTTATCGATTTAATGACACTACTAACACAGACGCTGAAGACATGTTCCATGACATCGACTCTGTAGATGCGGGACTGAGTTTTATCATTCAAGGCGGATTTCTTATGTCTGCCTATTACGGTTCGCATCAAGCCATCGGAGGTACCAACAATTATTACTTTGCTACTTTCAATTCACCCAAGGTTTTTGGTAATTGGATTATGAACAGTGGTTTGAGTGAAATTCTTAAGGATTCTCTATGGTTTGGCGCTTCTTTCACACCATGGGACTCAAATTTTTTACCGGTTTACCTTCCAGAAAACCCAGTACCTGCAAATAATCCTGCTTCCCTTGTAAGCTTCAAAGTACCTCGATCCTATATTCATCCTAATCCTTTAAAAGAAAAAGGCTTTATTAAGCACAATGTGTCCAGAATTGATGTTTTTTCTTTAGATGGAAGAAAAATCGGGGAAATTTATCCTAACAATCATGTTTTTGACATCGAAAATTTTGAAACTGGACCCGTTATTTTTCGATGGATAGAAGGAAAAGTTCCTTACAGTGAATTGATTTTAATTCAAAAATGAAAAAAATCGTACTTTTTGTTTTTTGTTGGTGGGTTGCCCAGGGTGGCAGGGCACAATATCCACCACCAGCTGGTGAATTAGGATCAACAGCCATTCATGCAGATTCATCTATTTTTATTGGGTGGGCAACCTCATGTCAGGTGTTACGAGGTTATATCAACATAAATGATACAACAACGACTGCCAATGGCTCTAATCGAGCATCTTACGGAACGCCCGAAAACGCTCTTGGGAAAGCCGACAACCAAGTGGTGAGTTTGGGTGATAAAGGTGTGGCTATTTTGACTTTTTACCCTTTTGAGATTTTTGATGGACCAGGATTTGACTTTGCCATTTTTGAAAATGGTTTTTCGAACAGTTTTTTAGAACTTGCATTGGTTGAAGTAAGCTCAGATGGTGAACATTTTTATCGTTTTCCTGCGCACTCTCTCACCCAAACTATCACCCAGGTGGGGCCTTTCGACACCCTGGACGCTAGACTTATCAACAACTTGGCTGGCAAATACAGAGCTCTCTATGGTACTCCATTTGACCTATCGGATCTTACCGATATGCCCAGAGACGAAAAACAACATATCAAATACGTTCGAATTATTGATGTAGGTGGATCTATAGATTCTTCTTTTGGAACAAAAGATGCCTTCGGTAATTTGATCAATGATCCTTTTCCTACCCCCTTCGCTTCCTGTGGTTTTGACCTCGATGCCTTAGGAATTATTCATGGCTTCGCCTTTTTGCCTGAAATAAATACTTCTACTCTTTTTTATCCAAATCCTGTCACAGATTATATATTTTTAAAAATCAACACGGAAAAAATAGAACTTTTTGATTTAACTGGCAGAATAGAAATTGTTTACTCCCAACCTCCTAGTCGAATTGATCTTTCTAAGCTTTTGCCCGGAACCTACATTATGCAAATTAATGATCAAGTGTCAACTTTGCTTATAAAAAAATGAAAAAAATTTGTTTTTTTACCGTTTTTCTTGTAATTTACTGTCAATGCTTTTCCCAAAAAGATACCAGTTTCATATTACCTGAAATTAATATCATTGAAGCAAAGTCTAAAATTGGTATGTGGAACATACAACCAACTGATACCACAAGCAATGTTCTTCTTACTCAACAGCTTGAACTTTCATCGCCCATGCACTTAAAGACATATAATCCAGGAGGGAACGTGTCTTTTTCCTTTCATGGCCTAGGTAGTAATCACACTCTTATGCTATGGAATGGTTTTCCCATTAATTCTTCCTTTTTGGGTCAACCTTTGATTTATGGTTTAGGGCTTTTAGAAGTAGGAAAATCTGCATTGTTTCCAGGTTCATTATCGGCTGCCATTTTCCCCGGAGGACCTGGAGCTATATTAGCATTAGATGAAAGAAGTTCAACTAAAAAAGCTTTTGTAATAGAGTATGGCTCATATAAAACGATGAGAACTTTACTCAAATGGGAAAATAAGTGGAAAAAACATCGTACAGCACCTTCATTTAGTTTTTCTCGATCTAATAACGACTATCATTTCATCAATAATGCTTTTGGTGATCCCAAT